>JBDTGB010000096.1:0-6448 GCA_039937635.1 Burkholderiaceae bacterium
CTCCTGCAACACTTGCTACTGCGACACAGTCGATGGAATGCGTGAAAAGATAGCGCTACGTGAAGGAACAGCGCTCTATAGGGGGCAGTGCTTACATAAGACCTATGGAGAAGGTCGCCGCGACTACTTTGATGCGGTTTGTAGCACTCGGTCTAGGACTGCGGCAAACGGCCGCGCCTTCGTAAAGCCCACCACTCGCGCATCGGTCAGCTCGCGGCCGTGCGCGTCGAAAAATATCGTGCCGGGAGGTCCGAACAATCTGAAGCGCTTCAGCAAGGCGCGATCGTCAGGTCCATTTTTGGTCACGTCCGCCCGCAGCAATAGCATCGCCGACATTTTTTGCGCCACGTTCGCATCAGTAAACGTGAATTTTTCCATCTCTATGCACGACACGCACCAGTCCGCATAAAAATCCAACATCACCGGCCTGGATGTATTCGCCAGTAACGTATCCAGCTCGGCCACCGACCCGACATTGACGAACAGCGGGATATTGGCCTTGGCACCGGCCGCAACCGGGCCGCCGAAGGCGGCAGAAGCACCGCCTGAACCGGCAAACGGCGCCAGCGGCTGCAGTATGTCGCGCCCGCCCGCCGCCAGTCCCACAAACAGAACCAACGCCCATAACGCCAGCAACAGGCCCAGCGTTTTGCCTAAAAAGCGCTGCAAGCCCGCCGGGTCGGGCAAGGCCTCGAAGGCGCGCAACATGACGGCGGCCCATAACGCCAAAAACGCCCAGCCGGCGATGGCGGTCCAAGCGGGGATAATTGGTCCGACCATCCACCAGGCCGTCGCCGCCAACAAGATACCGAAGAAGCGCTTGATGTCTTCCATCCACGGCCCTGCCTTGGGCAGCAAAGCCCCCGACGATGCGCCCAGCGCCAGCAGCAACAGGCCCTCGCCCCATGCCAGCGCAAAGAGCGCCGCACCTCCCAGCACAATGTTGCCGGATTGGGAAATGAACAGCAGCACGCCGGCTAACGGGGCCGCAACGCAAGGGCCGACAATCAGGGCCGACAACATGCCCATGACCAATGCGCCGCTATAGTGCCCGCCCGGAATTCTGGATACTTTGTCGCTAAGCGCCGTTTGCAGACGTATCGGCGTCTGCAGAGTGAACACATCGAACATGGACAGTGCCAGCAAGCCCAATAACGCGGCGAACAAGGCCAACACCCAGGGAGTCTGCAGCCATGCCGCCAATCCCGCACCAACGACGCCGGCCACGACTCCCAGCGCTGTATATACGACGGACATTCCCAACACATAGATTGCCGCCAGCGACAAGCCGCGCCAATGCGATACCTTCTTTGCTTTGCCCCCGCCGCCCGCAATGATCGTCAATAAAATCGGCACCATGGGCAATACGCACGGCGTGAACGAAAGCAGCACGCCAAACGCCAGACACAGCGCAACAATCTGAAGCCATCCGGCGTCGGCCAGGTAAGAGGCAAAGTGCGCATCATTAAAGCCTAGTGCCGCGCTTAAACCTGAACTTCCTCCTGACGGCGCCACGCCATCGGAGGCGATTGTCTGCGGAGCGGGTCCCGGCACACTGGCCACCACACGAGGCCCAACCGCCTGGTATCCGGTCACAACTGGATTCAGTTGCAGATTGGACGTCATGGGTGGGTAACAAATCCCCGCATCGGCGCAGCCCTGACTGGTGACGGCCAATTTAAGCGGACGGCTGGCGCCCGCCACCAAAGGCACGCGCACCGTAACCTGATTGTGGTAGGTCTCGACTTCCTTTTCAAAAGTCTGGTCGTATTTGACGATACCCGCGGGCAGGATCGGTTTGCCCAGATAGTTGGCATCGGGCGTCAAGGCAAAATTGAAACGCTCGCGATACATGTAATACCCTGGAGCGATCTTGAAATGAACATCCAGTTCAGTGGGACTGGCCATCGCTGCCGACAGCACGAACGCTGCGTTGGGGTCCAAAAAATTTTCTTGGGCCCGCGCATCGCTAGCGCGAAATAGCGCCGTCAACGCCATCAGGAAGACACTGAACGCGACAAAGAAACGCCGCGACGCGAGCCCCGCTATGCCGTCCAACATAAATTAATTTCCTTCACTTAGCATGGTTCTCTGGCGCACCCAATCCAGATATTTAGATGAACCTCCGGAGACAGGCACGACAAGAACCTCCGGAACTTCGTAGGGATGAAGTTGTGCAAGACGCATGGACAGTTCCCGCAAGCGCATTCGGGTTGTCTTGATTGTAAGTGGAACCTCTTCGGCCCCTTCGAGTTTGCCCTTCCACATATACATGGACAAACACGCCGCGCCAAGATTGACGCAAGCCGCCAGACCCTCTTCGACCAGTATGTGCGCAATCCGTTTTGCCAGCAGCACATCGGGCGCTGTGCTCAATACAATCACCACATCCCGTTCTGAAGCAGCATCCACCGACGGGGGTTCGATCATATCGATCATTTGATTCCATTCGCTCGTTGAACAGACCTCTATTCTAGCTTTATTGCCCCCAAACCATGGCTTTGCCCATATAAAGCAAAATCTCTATAGGCCACGATGACCGATAGAGATTTTCCGCCCGGTGAGCCCGGGCATATGGGAATGCGGGGCGGCGCCTACGCTATCGTGACGCCATCACTCTTGACGACGATACTATTCCGCATCTTCGGTATCTTCTTCGACTTCGGGTCGGTCAACCAGCTCCATATAAGCCATGGGCGCATTGTCGCCTTGACGAAAGCCCATCTTCAGCACGCGCGTGTAACCGCCATTGCGATCTTTATAACGCGGGCCGATTTCGGCAAACAATTTCACCACCGCGTCGCGATCGCGCAAGCGAGCGAATGCCAGGCGCTTGTGAGCCAGCGTGGGCTCTTTGCCTAGCGTAATCAACGGTTCGACCACACGGCGCAATTCTTTGGCCTTCGGTAAAGTTGTTTTGATCGCTTCGTGGGTTAGCAACGAAACAGCCATATTGCGGAACATCGCCAGGCGATGACTACTGGTGCGATTTAATTTACGCAGACCACTACGGTGACGCATGATATTTCCCTTTGAATCTTGTAAACGGTTTAAGCCGTTGTGTGAGCCGGCTCTTCTATCGACTTGCGCCGCGGGCCGGGTGTTAGTGAAACAAAGCTGTGGCCAATCGCCAGAGCCCTAATAAAGTTTAAGGACGTTCCAGACCGAGCGGAGGCCAGTTTTCGAGCTTCATGCCAAGGGTAAGGCCACGTGCGGCAAGCACTTCCTTGATTTCATTCAACGATTTGCGGCCCAGGTTCGGAGTTTTAAGCAATTCGTTTTCAGTGCGTTGAATCAGATCGCCAATATAATAAATATTTTCCGCCTTGAGGCAGTTGGCGGAACGCACCGTCAGCTCAAGATCGTCGACCGGACGCAAAAGCACCGGGTCGATTTGGGGCAACTTGCCGCCATCACGCAAGTCTACATCGGGGCCTGCGCCTTCGAGGGCCGCAAAAACTGAAATCTGATCCATCAGAATGCGCGCCGACTGGCGAACCGCTTCTTCAGGCGAAAGGACGCCATTGGTTTCGATATCAAGTATGAGCTTGTCCAGATCGGTGCGTTGTTCGACGCGAGCGTTCTCGACTGCATAACTGACGCGACGCACCGGGCTGTAGGATGCATCGAGCACGATACGGCCAATCGTATGACTGCGATCGTCAACCAGCGCATGCACGTTGCCGGGAACATAGCCTCGACCTTGCTCGACCTTGATTTGCATCTCGAGCTTGCCCGCATCGGTCAGCGTTGCAATGACATGCTCGGGGTTGATGATTTCAACGTCGTGCGGCAATTCAATATCGCCGGCAACCACTACGCCTTGACCCTGCTTGCGCAATGTCAAAGTGACCTCTTCACGATTATGCAGTTTGAACACGACGCCTTTAAGATTCAAAAGGATGTCAACCACATCCTCGCGCACGCCCGTAATCGTCGAGTACTCGTGCACCACGCCGGTTATTTGAACTTCGGTGGCAGCATATCCAGCCATGGACGAAAGCAAGATGCGACGCAAAGCGTTGCCCAGCGTGTGGCCATAGCCACGCTCGAACGGCTCCATCACGACTCTGGCGTGATTCTTTCCGACGGGGACAACTTCGATAGAACGGGGTTTCAAAAAACCTTGGGACGCCATATTTGTTCCTTTTCAATACCCTCGGCTCGTTACACCGATAAGGCTGAGGGACAAGCCGGACTAGCCGGCGACCACACCGCCAAGCCCACTTCCAACCAGATCGGTGAAAGCGAGCGCGTGGAAGTGCTGCAGAAATACCGCCAAAGAACCAATTAGCGGGAATACAGTTCAACGACCAGCGATTCGTTGACATCGCGAGCGACTTCGGAACGATCCGGAATTTGCTTGAACGTTCCGATCAGCTTGGTGGCGTCAACATCGACCCACTGGGGCAAACCCTGCCCGGTCGCCAGATCAAGGGACTCGCGAATCCGAAGCTGGCCTTTGGACTTTTCACGGATCGAGACGACATCACCGGCTTTCACAGACATCGAGGCGATATCGGCCGTTCTGCCATTGATTTCAACCGTGCGATGATTAACCAACTGACGCGCTTCAGCGCGAGTCGCGCCAAACCCCATGCGATAAACAACGTTATCCAGGCGCGATTCCAGCAACTGAATCAAAGTCTCGCCCGTGTTGCCGCGGCGACGCTCAGCCTCTACAAAGTATTTGTGAAACTGCTTTTCAAGCACACCGTACATGCGCTTGAGTTTCTGTTTTTCGCGCAATTGCACGCCGAAGTCCGATGTACGGGCGCCGGAAGTGCGGCCGTGCTGACCCGGCTTGGATTCGAGCTTGCATTTCGAATCGAGCGAGCGACGCGAGCTTTTTAAGAATAAATCCGTACCCTCGCGACGCGAGAGCTTGCATTTAGGTCCAATATAACGTGCCAAGATGCTTCCCCTTAGATGCGACGACGCTTGGGCGGACGGCAGCCGTTATGCGGCACGGGCGTGATATCCGAAATGCTGGAAATTTTGATTCCCAATGCATTCAGAGCACGCACGGACGACTCACGGCCAGGACCGGGGCCCTTGATGCGAACTTCGAGTGTTTTAATGCCATATTCCAAAGCCAGGCGTCCGGCCGATTCCGCCGCCACCTGGGCAGCAAACGGCGTGGACTTGCGCGAGCCTTTGAAACCGGCGCCGCCTGATGTCGCCCATGACAACGTGTTGCCCTGGCGATCGGTAATGGTAATGATCGTGTTGTTGAAGGACGCATGAACGTGCGCAATGCCGTCCGAAACGCTCTTCTTGATCTTTTTGCGTACGCGTGTCGCGCCGCTCGTGGAAGCTTTCGCCATCTTCGAATCCTTTTATTTCTTCAGGGAAGCAGCAGCGCGACGCGGCCCTTTACGGGTGCGGGCGTTGGTGCGTGTGCGCTGGCCGCGCACAGGCAAGCCGCGCTTATGACGCATGCCCCGGTACGTTCCCAGGTCGACCAGACGTTTGATCGAAAGTTGTACTTCGCGGCGCAAATCACCTTCGACGGTGAGCACATTGATGCACTCACGAATACGCTCGAGTTCCGCGTCGGTCAGATCTTTCACTTTCTTGGAAAAGTCAACGCCCGACGCTTCGCAGATTTTACGAGCACGGGTGCGACCAATACCAAAAATAGCGGTAAGTCCGATTTCGGCGTGTTGATGCGGCGGAATGTTAATGCCAGCAATACGGGCCATGACTTTTCCTTGTTAAATCCGTTACGTTTTGGCGCTTAGCCTTGACGTTGCTTATGACGTGGGTCGGTGCAAATGACACGCACCACGCCGTGACGTTTAATAATCTTGCAGTTGCGGCAAATCCGCTTTACCGATGCCATTACCTTCATGGTTGACTCCTAGTTTCCTGTTACCGCCCGCTTATTTAGAGCGGAACACAATTCTGGCTCGTGATAGATCATAGGGAGTGAGCTCCACAGTGACCTTGTCTCCCGGCAAAATCCGGATGTAATGCATTCGCATCTTTCCCGAAATATGGCCGAGCACCATATGACCGTTTTCAAGCTTGACACGAAAAGTTGCGTTGGGAAGGTTTTCGAGGACCTCGCCCTGCATTTGTATAACGTCGTCTTTCGCCATTATCTCTACTTACCGCATTGGCATCCCCGCCCCTTTGAAGTTAGCCTTCTTCAGAAGCGAGTCATACTGGTGAGACATCAGGTAGGCTTGTGCCTGTGCCATGAAATCCATGGTGACCACTACAATAATCAAGAGCGACGTGCCGCCGAAATAAAACGATACGTTCCAACGCGCCTGCATCAGTTCCGGCAACAAACATACCAGCGTGACGTAAATCGCGCCACCAAGAGTCAAACGCATTAGTATCTTGTCGACGTAGCGCGCCGTTTGGCCGCCTGGACGAATACCTGGAACAAAAGCGCCGCTCTTCTTCAGATTATCGGCTGTCTCACGACTATTAAACA
>JBDTGB010000097.1:0-1864 GCA_039937635.1 Burkholderiaceae bacterium
CTTGCGCGACATCAGACGGATTCAAACGTTCAAGAATATCGATGCTGCCCGAGCGAAGATTTTGCAAACGCACCGTGGTGTCGGGAATGGGCATAAACACCACTTTTTTAAATGAAAAATCTTTGGCATCATAATACTTGTCGAATTTTTCCAAAACAATGCGATCGTTCTGCACGCGTTCGACAAATTTGTAGGGCCCCGAACAAATCGGATTGCGCCCCACAGTGGCCGCGCTGTCGGCGGCTTTGAAGCTTTCAGGCGACAGCATCATGCCGGCGCGATCCGACAACTGGGCCAGCAAAGTCGCATCAGGCTGCTTTACCGTAATGGCGAGCGTCGTGGGGTCGGGCGCATCGACCTGCTGAATTGAAGCCAGTTCGCCTTTCCGCTGGCTTTCCTTCATGGTTCTGGCGCGATCCAGGTTGGCCTTGGCCGCCGCCGCGTCAAACTTGGCGCCATCATGAAAAACGGCATCGTTACGCAACTTGAACGTCAGAACCTTATTGTCCGCGCTCCAGGACCAGGACGTGGCAAGTTGCGGAACGAATTGCAACTTGGCATCGATATCGACCAGCTTATCGCATAAAGACGTAAAAACGATGCGCGACACATACGTGCGGGAGCGATGAGGATCGAGTGTGTCGGGGTCTTCTTGCATGCCGATGCGCAAGGTTTGCGCAAAACTGGCTGCCGCAGCCGTCGCCAATAAGAAGCCGCCAACCCAAACCGTAATTTTTGTCATATTTTTGTCTCCTGATTTTGTTATTTTAAAAACCAACTGCCTGACCGTCGCGCCGGCTATCGCTGGCGGCAACGTATCCCTTTTCCAGATCGTCCTCGGACATGCGCCAAACGAACTGGCCTGATCCAAAGTCCATGTAAGGATCATAAACCGATTTGAACGTGTGGCCCAAAGACTTCAGCCCCTGGATCGCGTCGGCATTCATATTCGACTCGATGTCGATGGTGGAATCGCGATTCACCTTCCAGCGAGGCGCGCAACACGCCGCTTGCGGCTGCTGATCGTAATCGATCATGCGCACCAGAGTCTGCAGATGGGCCTGCGGCTGAATGTCCCCGCCCATGACGCCAAAGCTCATGACCGGCTTGCCGTCTTTGCTCAGAAACCCAGGAATAATCGTATGGAAGGGGCGCTTCCCGCCGCCAACCACGTTCGGCGATTCAGGATTCATGGAAAACCCTACCCCGCGATTTTGCAGACTGATTCCGGTATGCGGCACCACGACTCCCGAACCGAAACCCATGTAATTCGACTGAATGAACGAAATCATCATGCCGCTTTCGTCGGCGGCCGCCAGATAAATAGTCCCGCTCGTGCGCGGATGCCCGGCCCCGAACGAACCGGCTTTGTCCAACCGGATCAGCTTGGCCCGGCTATCCAGATAATTCGGATCAAGCATCTGCAAAGGAGTAACGTCCATCGTGCGTGGTTCGGACACATAGCGATATAAATCGGCGAAGGCCAGCTTTATGGCTTCGATTTGTATATGCTGCGATTGCGCGGAGTCAACCGGAATATTGCGTAAATCAAAGTGCTCGACGATGCCCAACGCCATCAAGGCGGCTATGCCCTGACCATTGGGAGGGATTTCGTGCACGGTGTAGCCGTGGTAATTCTTGGAGATGAGATCAACCCATTCGGGCTGGTAGGCCCGCAGATCGTCCAGCGTCATCCCGCCGCCGCCCTCGCGGCTGAATGCGGCAATTTTTTCCGCCAATTCGCCCTCGTAAAAGTCGCGTCCGCCGCTTTCAGCGATGCGCCTTAACGTTGCGGCCGCGTCAGGAAAACGGAAATGTTCCCCAATTTTTGGAGCGTGCCCGTCGGGCATGAACGCTTGGGCAA
>JBDTGB010000098.1:0-7425 GCA_039937635.1 Burkholderiaceae bacterium
GACTGGCCAGGTGTAACCGCCCACTGCGATTCGCTAAAATTCAACTCAAAACCACCAGGCGCTGACGCCTGAAGCGCGCACGCCGCATCCGCCTGACGATAGCGAGTTTTAGCCGCATACGCGCCGGGAGCGGGCACGCATCCGGCAACCCAACTGGCGTCTTGCGCCTGCAATCGCGAACTTAACAACCAAGGATGCTCATGTCCCTGCACAACATACAGGGTATTGCGTTCAAGGTCCTTACGCGCCGTGTACCACGCATCGGCCGTGCCATCGTCGTGTTGCCTGCCTTTGACCCCGCCAATACCCAAGCCTTTACGTTGGCCCAGTGTGTAAAACGACAACCCCTGATGCTGGCCCACGATAACACCATCCGTCGTTTTAATCGGCCCGGACCGGGTGGGCAGATAACGGCTTAAAAACTCGCGAAAAGGCCGTTCCCCTATAAAACATATTCCGGTCGAGTCTTTTTTGGCGGCATTGGGCAAACGCAGCGACCGCGCAATTCGGCGCACTTCGGTTTTGGGAATTTCGCCCAGCGGAAACAGCGTTTTAGCCAACTGCGACTGGGTCAGGCGATGCAAAAAATAACTTTGATCCTTGGTTAGGTCGAGCGCTTTAAGCAATTCGAACCGCGGCCCATCCTGGGTTCGCACCGTGCGCACCCGCGCGTAATGGCCCGTGGCGATATATTCAGCGCCCAACGACATGGCATGATCCAGAAAAGCCTTGAACTTGATTTCGGCATTGCACAGAACATCGGGATTGGGCGTGCGGCCGGCCGAGTATTCACGCAGAAAGTCGCTGAATACCCGGTCTTTGTATTCGACCGCAAAATTGACCGCCTCGATGTCCACGCCAATCAAATCGGCGACGCTGACTGCGTCAAGCCAGTCCTGCCGGCTGGAACAATACTCGGAATCGTCATCGTCCTCCCAGTTCTTCATGAACAGACCCAGGACATCGTAGCCCTGTTCTTTCAGCAGCCACGCACTCACGGAAGAGTCGACGCCGCCCGACATGCCGACGACCACACGCCGTTTCGATGCCGAAGACATCAGGTCCGCCGTTGCGCAAGGGCTTCGTCGACAACTTCGATCCAGTGCCGCACAGGCGTCGCGGTGCCGCTTTGCAAGTGTCCGATACAGCCCATATTCGACGATACGATGCGCTCGGGATGGGTTTCCTGAATGGCATCCAGTTTGCGATGGCGCAGTTCTTTGGAAAGTTTCGGCTGCGTTACCGAATAGGTGCCGGCCGAACCGCAACACAAATGCGAATCGGCAAAAGGCAGCAACTCGAATCCCAGATCGGTCAGCACTTGTTCACTGACGTCGCGCAACCCCTGCCAATGCTGCAATGTGCACGGAGGGTGAAAAGCCACCCGTTCGGAGAACGTTGGCATCTTCGCTCTGAGTTCAGCCGTGTGCGGCGCCACAATTTCGGCAACATCGAGCACTTTTTCAACAACGCGCGCCGCCTTGTCGAAATAATCGGGATCGTGGCGCAGGTGGTGCGCGTATTCTTTAACCGTCGCGCCGCAGCCGCTTGCATTCATAACGACGGCTTCGATCGAACCATCGTCAAGCATAGGCAGCCAGGCGTCAATATTGGCGCGCATCTGGTCCAAAGCCGCGTCTTGCGCGTCGAGGTGAAAATTAATGGCGCCGCAACATCCCGCCCCCGGAACGATTTGCGTGCCGATGCCAATGGCATCCAAAACCCGGATCGTGGCCGCGTCAATGCTGGGCATCATGGCAGGCTGAACGCAACTGGCCAGCAATAGCACCTGGCGCTTATGATGCGCGCCATCTGGAAGCAGCCCCGCTGGCCGAGCGGCGGGAATCTTGTTTTTAAGAATAGCGGGCAGCAAGGGCCGCGCCAGGCGGCCCATTTTAAAGGCTGGCCCGAACAAAGAAGAGTTCAGCAAATTGCGCAATAGCCAACGCGTCGCCCGTTGAGTGAACGGGCGCTTGACCCTTTCGTCGACTAACTTGCGGCCTATGTCGACCAAATGGCCGTATTTAACGCCCGACGGACAGGTCGTTTCACAGTTATGACACGTCAGGCACCGGTCCAGATGTTCTTGCGTGGCCGCCGTCGGCTCGGCGCCTTCAAGCACCTGCTTGATCAGATAAATACGCCCGCGGGGGCTATCGCGCTCGTCGCCTAATATCTGATAAGTTGGGCAAGTTGAAAGACAGAAGCCGCAATGCACGCACGTACGCAAAATGTCGTCGGCATCTTGGCCCAGTTCACTTTCGCGCGCCCATGATACTAGATTTGTTTGCACGGTATCATCTCAAAATTCAGGAAATAAACGTTTGGGATTAAAAATGCCCAAAGGGTCCAACTGGTGCTTCAAGCGCCGGGAAATATTCATTAAACCTACGCTCGGCGGATGAAAGGCAGGAACATCAGCGGCTTTGGACGCGTAACGAAACAAGGTCGCATGGCCGCCCGCGCGCTCCACCGGCAAGCGCAGATCGGCGCCACTGTCGGGGTTCGCAAACCAGCGCTGGCCGCCGTTCCATTCAATCAGGGTGGGGCCTAAATCCAGCGGCGGAGTTTGGGGCGGTATAGCCACACGCCACATTGGCAACGTTTTAAAAAAAGGATGGGTCTGGTCGCGCAAGCTATCCCAGAAGGAAGCGGCTTCCAAAGCGGTGATCGCCTGGCCGCCAATCTTCTTTATAGCGCTGGCCACAGCGGGTTTGCTGCCCGATAAGCGCACCCAAAGCCGACCTGCCGGGTGATCGGAGTCCGCATGCCAGGCCGACGCTGAAATCGGCAATGGCTGGCCGCGCCATTGGCCGAAAAATGCAAGGGCGCCCGCCTGGTCAACATCAAGCACTCGCGTTTCCTCGCGAAAAGGCCGCGGCGCCACCTTGATGGACACTTCAAGCAAGGCGCCGAAAATACCCATTGAGCCCGCCAGCAAGCGCGACACATCGTAACCAGCCACGTTTTTCATGACCTCGCCGCCAAACCGAAGCGCGACGCCGGTCGAATCGAGCAAGCGGACTCCAAGAATAAAATCGCGCAGACTGCCCGCAGCCATCCGTCTGGGCCCCGACAAGCCCGCCGCAACGCACCCACCCACAGTCGAACGGGGTCCAAACCGGGGCGGCTCAAACGCCAGCATCTGGTTTTGCTCATCCAATGTTTGTTCAATATCCGACAAAAGCGTTCCCGCTTTGGCGGTGATGACCAGCTCGGACGGCTGATAATTGACAATGCCCCGGTACGCCGACATATCGAGCACGGAATAGCTGTTGATGTCCTCCAGTCCGTCAATCTCGCCATAGAAACTTTTAGTCCCTCCGCCTCGAATGAACACAGGGCGCGAAGCCGCGCGCGCGGTCATGACCTGGTTGCTTAGCTCGGATAAAGCAAACTCCATTTTTTACTCTCAAAAACGTGGCAATTCGGGGAAGCGGATGTCCCCGCCATGAACATGCATCTTGCCGTACTCGGCGCAACGAACCAGCGTTGGAATGACCTTCTCCGGATTCAGCAAGCCGTAGGGATCGAAAGCCCTTTTCACGGCCGAAAACGCGTCAAGCTCTTCGCGCTTGAACTGCACGCACATCTGGTTTATTTTTTCGATTCCCACGCCATGCTCGCCCGTAACCGTGCCGCCCACTTCGATGCAGAGTTCAAGGATGGCGGCGCCAAAATTTTCAGCACGTTCCACATCGCCCGGCCGGTTCGCATCGAATAAGATCAGCGGGTGCAGATTACCGTCGCCCGCATGAAAAACGTTGGCGCAACGCAACTTGTATTTGTCTTCCATCTGCTCCATGGCGCTAAGAACACGGGCAAGGTGACGACGCGGAATCGTACCATCCATGCAGTAATAATCAGGCGATACCCGGCCAGCCGCCGGAAACGCATTTTTTCGCCCCGCCCAGAAACGAAGCCGTTCTTGCTCTGAACCCGACACCTGTAAACGAGTTGCGCCCGCCGCCTGAAATACGGCTTCCATACGCTTGATTTCGTCATCGACCTCGTCAACGGTGCCATCCGATTCGCAGAGCAGAATCGCAACGGCATCCAGATCGTATCCCGCCTTTACGAAAGGCTCGACCATGCGCACGGCGCGCTGGTCCATCATTTCAAGGCCCGCCGGAATAATGCCTGCCGCAATTACGTCGGTGACGGCCTGCCCGGCTGTCTCGACGCTGGGAAAGCTGGCCATAATCACGCGCGCGCACGCCGGCATGGGAATAAGCTTGACAGTGACCTCGGTCACCACGCCCAGCATTCCTTCCGAACCGATAAACACGGCCAGCAAGTCCAGACCGGCACTATCGGGCGCCTCGGAACCCAGCTCGACCACATCCCCGTCAATGGTCACCACACGCACGCGAAGCACATTATGAACAGTCAGACCATATTTCAGGCAATGCACGCCTCCTGAATTTTCGGAAACGTTGCCGCCAATGGAACACGCAATCTGACTGGACGGGTCGGGTGCGTAATACAGGCCGTATTTATGGGCAGCTTCGGAAATCGCCAGATTGCGCACGCCCGGTTGCACCACCGCTGTCGCCGTTTGCACGTCGATGTTCTTGATTTTGTTGAACTTGGCCAAACCCAGCAAAATACCCCGCGTGTGCGGCGTCGCGCCCCCTGAAAGGCCGGTTCCGGCGCCGCGCGCGACGATAGGGATGCTGAATGCCTTGCAAGCCCGCAGTATTTCAATAACCTGAGCCTCGGTTTCGGGCAGCACCACAACCGGAGGCAAAGCGCGATACAGCGTCAGGCCATCGCATTCGTAGGGCCGGGTGTCCTCGGTTTTGGTCAAAATGCACTGTTCGGGGATCTTCCTTTTAAGGCTCGCAATCAGGCCCTCGAAATCGGGTTCAGGCAATGGGGCCGTTGGTATAACGCTATCGTTCATGTAAAACCTTTTTATGCCAACGGAATCATTTTTCCTGGATTCAAAATATTATTCGGATCAAACGCATTCTTCAGACTGCGCATCAGATCAAGCGCGTCGGCGCCGTGTTCGGCCAGCATGAATTCCATTTTATGCAAACCGATACCATGTTCGCCCGTGCATGTGCCGTCCATGGCGATGGCGCGATCGACCAAACGATGATTCAGATGCTCGGACTCTTTCCATTCCGCTGGATTATCGGGATCGAGCAACATCAGCACATGAAAATTGCCATCGCCCACGTGACCCACAATCGTGTAGGGGAAACTGGCCTGGTCCAGGTCCTTGACTGTTTCCTCGACACAGCGCGCCAACTGCGAAATGGGCACGCACACATCGGTCGTGCTTGAACGCGCGCCGGGGCGCATGTGCAAGCCGGCAAAGTAAGCGTCGTGGCGCGCTGCCCATAAACGACTGCGGTCTTCAGGATGCTCGGCCCACTGAAAGTCGGTACCGCCATTATCGTCAGTGATGCCTTGCACCGTGGCCGACTGCTCTTTAACGCTCACCGGGCTGCCATGAAACTCAAATAAAAGCAGCGGCGATTCCTTCAGCGTGAGCTTGCTGTAAGCGTTAGTCGCCTTAACCGCCGCGGTATCCATGAATTCCACGCGAGCAACCGGCACCCCCATTTGTATAATCTCGATCACGCTTTGAACGGCTGCACCAAGCGTTGTGAAATTGCAAATGGCAGCGGAAATGGCTTCAGGCAATGGGTACAGTCGCACGGTTACCTCGGTAATAATGCCGAGCGTGCCTTCGCTGCCCACAAATACCCGCGTCAAGTCGTAACCCGCTGATGATTTTTTAGCGCGATTGGCAGTTTTGATAATGCGGCCATCGGCTGTCACTACCTTCAATGACATGACATTTTCGCGCATCGTGCCATAGCGCACCGCGTTCGTGCCCGATGCGCGCGTTGCCGCCATCCCGCCTAAACTGGCATCGGCGCCGGGATCGATCGGAAAAAACAGGCCCGTATCGCGAATTTCGTTATTAAGCTGCTTGCGCGTCACGCCCGCCTGCACTGTAACCGTCAGGTCTTCGGGATTCACCGACACAATCTGGTTCAGGCCCGATACATCAAGGCTGATACCGCCTTGAACAGCCAGCACATGGCCTTCCAGAGAAGTGCCTGTTCCAAATGCGATCAGCGGCACTTTATGCGCGTTGCACTGCTTGGCCACCCACGCGACTTCATCGGTGCTTTGCGCAAACACCACCGCATCGGGCAACATGGGAGGATATGGAGATTCATCGCGGCCATGATGGTCGCGCACCGCCTGCGTGCTGGAAAAGCGATCGCCAAATCGTTCTTTAAGCGTATCCAGAAACCCATCCGGGATAGCGCGGCGCAGGTTTTGGGAAAGAACTGGGGCGTTCATACTAGGTATCTCCTTCACTCATTAACCCTGCCCGCGGCCATCGGGCGACATTATTATGCCGCCCGATCGCTGGCCACCGCCGCAGATTGCGCAATAACCCTGCGGCGACTTTTCACCGCTTCCGATAGGCGTTCCAGCACTTTGACCGACGAGTCCCAACCTATGCACCCGTCGGTAATGCTTTGTCCATAAACCAAAGGCTTGCCAACGACCAAGTCTTGACGTCCGTCGATCAAATTGCTCTCTACCATAATACCAAAGATGCGCGCGTCGCCACCCTCGATCTGGCCAGCCACATCTTCGACCACCAAAGGCTGATTTCTATAATCTTTATGGCTGTTGGAATGGCTGGCGTCGATCATTATACGTTCGCGCAATCCCGCTTTCGATAAACGCTGACACGCCAAGTCAACATTTGCCGCGTCGTAATTGGGCTCCTTGCCACCCCGCAATATCGCATGGCAGTCGTCATTTCCGACCGTGCAGACAATGGCGGAGCGCCCGCCCTTGGTCACCGACAAAAAATGATGGGAATGAGAAGCGGCATTGATCGCATCGACCGTAATCTTTACGTTGCCGTCGGTGCCGTTTTTGAACCCGACCGGGCACGATAAACCCGACGCCAGTTCGCGATGCACCTGACTTTCGGTCGTGCGGGCGCCGATCGCCCCCCAGGACACCAGATCGGCAATATATTGCGGCGTAATCATATCCAGGAACTCGCACCCTGCCGGCAAACCCAGCCGGTTAACGTCAATGAGCACTTGACGCGCCGTGCGCAGGCCCTGATTAATATTAAAGCAGCCATCCAGGGTGGGGTCGTTAATCAGACCTTTCCAACCCACAGTCGTGCGCGGTTTTTCGAAATAAACCCGCATGATTATCTCAAGATCGTCTTTAAAGCGATCGCGCTGCGCAACCAGATGCCTGGCGTAATCCAAAGCCGCCACGGGATTATGAATGGAGCAAGGCCCTATGATCACGGCCAGACGATCGTCAAGGCCATTCAAGATATTGTGTATGGCGTGGCGCGCGCCATACACGTTGGCCGAGACCTCGGACGTACAAACCAGCTCGCGCATGACGTGCGCTGGC
>JBDTGB010000099.1:0-6438 GCA_039937635.1 Burkholderiaceae bacterium
GGGTGGCTATGGCTACAACAAAGACTATCCTATCGAGCAGCGCTTTCGCGATGGCTGGGGTTGGGGTATTGCCGGCGGCGCCATTGATATACAGAAGATCAATATCGCCTCTGCTCTGATGGGCAAGCGTTTCGATCAGCGTCGGTGAATCGCGGGCGCAGGTGTACACTTTTGCATCCTGTAGTTTCTTTCACGCAAAGAAAAATGAGCCAACCTTCCTGGATTGTTAAAGAGTCGGATGTGGCCGGTTATTCACCGGCCAATCATTCCGGTACGCTGAATCGGCGTCTTATCGGCCCCGAGACGGTTGGCGCCCGGCATGTGGAGGTGGTTCTGGGCGTGATAGAGAAAAATCAAGGCGCCTTGCCGCATGCGCATCCCGGCATTGAACAGGTCTGCTATTTGCTTAGCGGCTTGGCCGTGGTGGAAGTCGACGGCGAGCGGGGCGAGTTGCACCCCGGCGACTGCTGCTACTTCGCACCCGACAAGAAACACGTTTTTACGGTTACCAGCGACACTCCCGCGCGTTTGCTGGTTATTTATTCGCCGCCTTACGAAGAAAACCCGGAGCGCGTCATTCGCTAGCTTTATGGCGGTCTTTCGCCTTTAAATTTTGGGTTCGCCTGGACGACTTTTAAAACGATGAAACAAGTTTGCAAGGTGTTGCGATGAATACGGTGAAGTCATCTTCGAAAGGCCCATTGGAAGGCATACGGATTCTCGATTTAAGCGCGGTGGTAATGGGTCCGTTCGCCACGCAGATTCTCGGAGATCTGGGCGCCGATGTCATCAAACTGGAATCTCCGGCCGGCGACGATATGCGGACAGTGGGGGTCAAGCGCCACCCCGGCATGGCCGCCATTTATTTGCATTTGAATCGCAACAAGCGCTCGATTGCCCTTGATCTGAAAACCGAGCAAGGCCGCCTGGCCTGCCTGGAGCTGGCTAAAACAGTCGATGTCCTGCTTTATAACGTGCGCCCCCAATCCATGAAGCGATTGGGCCTTGATTACGCGCAAGTTGCGCAAGTTAACCCAAAATTGGTCTATGTCGGAGCCTATGGTTTTGGCAATCGAGGTCCGTACGCCGGCAAACCGGCCTACGACGACCTGATTCAGGGAATGGCGGCCATTCCTTCCTTGTATGAGCAGGCCTCGGGCGATGTTCCGCGGTATGTGCCCTTGGCGTTCGCCGATCGAATGGTGGGGCTGCATGTTGCCATTGCGATTCTGGCCGGTGTTATTCAGGCTCGCAAAAGCGGCGAGGGGCAGGAGATCGAAGTACCTATGTTCGAGAGCGTGGCGCAGCTCGTGCTGGGCGATCATTTGGGCGGCTACACGTTCGACCCTCAGGAAGGGCCCGTCGGCTACCCCAGATTGGTGGCCGCGCAGCGCCGTCCTTATGCCACCGCGAACGGCCATATTAGTTTGTTGATTTATAACGATCGACAGTGGTCCCGGTTTTTTCAGCTTATCGGGCGACCCGAACTGAATCAGGATCCTCGTTTTGCCAGCCATACCGCGCGTGGAGAACATATCTCTGAAGTGTATGGGCTGGTGGCGGACGTGATTGCCGGCAATACCAGCGAGCACTGGCTGAAGGCGCTTGAAGATGCCGACATTCCTGTGGCGCCACTGTATAGCCTGGATCAGCTTATCCACGATCCGCATCTGCAGGCAGTCGGGGAAATAGTAAGTATGCAACACCCTAGCGAGGGGGCTATCCGCACGCTTTCCCCTGTAGGCAATTATTCTAAAACGCCAGCGGCTATCCGGCGTCATGCCCCGCGTCTTGGGGAACATACGCGCGAGGTCTTGCTCGAAGCGGGTTTCAACGAGCAAGAAGTCGCCGCGATGTTCACGTCGGGCGCAGCTATTGACGCAGGTTGAAAGGAAGAGCGGACTTATCGACTGTATGGGCAGCTAGTGCTGTTTTGTTCGCAACACGAAGCCCAGCAAGAGGAGCAGGGCGCTCCAGACAAGGATCGGGCTGTTGCCCCAGCGCACGTAGGGTGTCAGGCCGCTAGTGCCCTGGACTTCAACGTCGAGCACACCCTTTTTCAAGGCAGGCAGCGCCATGCGCACCGCGCCGTTGGGCGCAATCGCGGCGGTCGTGCCCGTGTTTGTGGCGCGTATCATGGGGCGCGCCGTTTCAAGCGCTCGCATGCGTGAAATTTGCAGGTGCTGGCGCAAAGCCCAGGAGTCGCCGAACCAGGCCAGATTGCTGATATTGACCAATATCGACGCCCCCGCGCCATGCTCGGCATCGGGCTTGACCGACTGAATGATTTCTTCGCCGAACAGATCTTCGTAGCAAATGTCGACGGCGACGGCCTGCCCCTTGATATCGAACAGGCGCTGGCGCACCGGCCCGCGATCGAAATCGCCCAGCGGGATATTCATCGCGTCGACGAACCATCGAAATCCCGTTGGTATGAATTCCCCGAATGGAACCAGGTGATGTTTGTCGTAACGCATGGTCATGCTGGCGGCGTGTAGCTGCGGGATGGTCGTTTTTGCCGAAAAGGCGACGGCGCCATTGGTGTAGCGCTGGACTCCGTTCACGATTCGGTGCAGCGGGATGCCCATGATGATGGCTGCGTCGCGCTCTTTGGCGATGTCGAGCCATTGCTGCCATATTTGCGGTGAGTAGCGATCCTGGAAGAGAGGCATGATGGTTTCGGGAAGGACAATGACATCGGGCGCTTTATCGGCGCCTTTCGCCGGCAGTGCGGCAAGACGCATATAGGTGTCGATTCCTTGCAGCATCTGTTGCGGGTCGAATTTCTCGGATTGGGGTATGTTGCCTTGCACAAGGCGAACAACAAGCGGGTCGCCCGAAGGCGATGACCATCCGACATGGCCAAGAACGATGCCCAGCAAGCCTGCGGCAATGGCGACGACAACGCCTATTGCCGCCGGCGCTTCGTTGCGTGTGTTGTTGGCGCAAGCCAGCAAGGCAATTGCGCCAGCGGCAAATGAAGCGAGCCAGGCAATGCCGTATACACCGATAACGGGAGCCCAGCCTGAAAGCACGCCCTCGACATGCGCGTAACCGATGTTTAGCCAGGGAAAGCCGGTAAGCAGTGTGCCGCGCAGCCATTCGGAGCCGGTCCAGCACGAAGCCCAGACGCCGGCAATCAGCAAGTGCCAGCGGTAGCTCGTGACGACGTGCAGATGGCGCGCCGAAAGCGCGCGCGATGCCGCGCAGGCGAGGGTAATGAACAAGGCTTCGAATGCGGCTAACGCAACGACGGCGGCCACCGCAAACACAAGAGGGAGCCCGCCGTAGACGTGCATGCTGATGGTTATCCAATAAAAGCCGACGGCGAAGTTTCCCAGTCCAAATAAAAACCCCGCCGTTGCGCCCTGGCGTATTGTCGTCGCCCGGAAAACTGAATAGGCCAGAAACGCCAGCCCAAGGATGTCGACTAGCGGCAATAGCCAGGTTGGAAACGGGCCATTCGCAAAGGATAGGGCATGGACCGCTCCGACCAGCACCAATCCAGCCGCGCGCTCATAGGAACGTTTTGTGCGGTTCAAAAATCTACTCGGCGACGTTGGACTGCGAGGGTGAATCGCGTTCCTCGGGTTGCACGTGGAGCCACAGCGCGCGTCTGGCGTCGGCTCCGACAACGGTGATGTTCAATCCCTGGCAAACAATACTGTCGCCCCGGCGTGGAATGCGCCCTAACTCGGCCGCCAGCCAGCCGCCCAGAGTGTCGTATTCGTCGTGCGGCAAGTTTGTGCGCAGCTCGTTGTTGAACACTTCTATTTCAGTGATTCCCATCACTCGCCAATTATTTTTGCCGGTCTGGAAAATTGTTTTTTCGGCCTCCTCGTCGTACTCGTCTTCGATGTCGCCGACGATTTGTTCGAGCACATCTTCCATGGTCACCAGGCCCGTGGTGCCGCCATGTTCGTCAATGACGATCGCCAGGTGGTTGCGGCTGCTGCGAAAGTCGTGCAGCAGTAAATTCAGACGCTTGGTTTCAGGAATGAATACGGCGGGGCGCACCAAAGGTCTTAATGCGATCGATGGATTGGTGATTGACCAAAGCAGATCTTTGGCCAGCAAGATGCCTACGATATTGTCGCGGTGGTTCTCGTAGACGGGAAAACGCGAATGCCCGGTTTCGATAATTTCGGGCAATAGCTCGGCCAGCGGCTTACCCACGTCGAGCATGTCTATTTTCGAACGCGGCACCATGATGTCGGCGACAGTCTGGTTGGCCACTTCGAGCGCGCCCGTGATCATCGCGTACGATTCACCGTCGAGCACCTGCCTGTCGTGGGCGGCTTCAAGAACGGCTCTGATGTCTTCCCGATCTTCGGGTTCGGGCCGGATGAACGAAGTAAGTTTCGCTAGTAGGGATTTTTGGATGTGTCTTGCCGGGCGAGGCTCGGCACTGGGGGGGCTAGGTTCTGGCATTGTCCATTGGACTGGCTGTAAAGAGTTTTAGCATAACCGAAATTGGCTATCGATAGGGATTTTCGATGCCCATTTCCCCGAGAATCGCGATTTCCAGGGCTTCCATTATTTTCGCTTCGTCGGGTTTGACATGGTCGTAGCCGACAGCGTGGAGCACGCCGTGCACGGTTAGGTGCGCGACATGGTCGAGCGTGGCTTTTTTCCGTTTGCGCGCTTCCCTTTGAAGCACCGGCACGCAAAGAACGATATCGCCGCTGGCGGTCCCCGCCTCATCAACACCGTATTCAAATGTTAATACGTTTGTGGCGTAATCCTTTTGGCGGAATTCGCGATTTAATCGGCGGCCTTCGGCGGCGTCGACCAGGCGCAACGTCAGTGTGATGGCATTGAATGGCGGCGATGCTGTGGCGGACAGGGTATCGACTGCCCGGCGGACCCAGCGACGCAGGCGCCAACGCGGCAATTCGGCGATGGGTGTGGCGTACTGAACGGCCAGGGCTAGCTTAGCTGACATGATCGCCCGCCTGCTCGTAAGCGTCGACGATGCGCGCCACCAAGGGGTGGCGTACAACGTCGCGGCTGGTGAAGCGGGTCGTGGCAATTCCCGGAACGGATTTAAGCACCTCGACAGCGTGGTTAAGGCCGCTGGCCTGGTCGCGTGGCAAGTCGACTTGGGAAGGATCCCCGTTGACGACGGCTTTGCTGCCAAATCCGATGCGCGTAAGGAACATTTTCATTTGTTCGGGCGTGGTGTTTTGCGCCTCGTCCAGGATGATGAAAGCGTGGTTCAGCGTTCGGCCGCGCATATAGGCCAGTGGCGCGACTTCGATGGTCTGTTTGTCGAACAGACGTTGCACCCGCTCTATCCCCATCAAGTCATACAATGCGTCGTACAAAGGGCGTAAATACGGATCTACCTTTTGCACCAGGTCGCCCGGCAGGAAGCCAAGTCGTTCTCCCGCCTCGACGGCGGGCCTGGTCAGGACCAGGCGCTGAACGGTCTCGCGTTCAAGTGCGTCGATAGCGCATGCCACGGCCAGCCACGTTTTACCGGTGCCCGCCGGGCCGAGGCCGAAGGTGACGTCGTGTTCGAGTATTTGATCGATATAGTCGCGCTGACGCGGGGTCCGCGACCGCACGTCGCCTTTTGGCGTGCGCAGCATTACGCGGCCGCCGTCAACGGGCGGCGGCTCCGGCACAGGTTGGACGTTGATGGTTTCTTTGGCATTGGACTCGCGCTCCGCGTCCAGTTCAACCAATCCCAGTTGGATGTCATCAACCGACAATGCCTGGTGCACCGCGCGGCGATGAAACCATTTCAGGGCTTTGCCGACGGTTTGCGCTTGTTCGCCGTCAATCGATATGCGATCGCCGCGCCGGTTGAGATTGACGTTCCAGTTATTGGCGATCTGGCGCAGATTCGCGTCCAGCGGACCACAAAGGTTGGCAAGGTTGGTGTTGTCGCCTTCGAGCGTGATGACAACGGGCGGAGTGTGGCGCGGTGCATGGTTCATGCATGGCCTTCCAGTGTAGAGCCTGAAATCACGACCTCGCCTTTCAGCGAATTCGTGTTTGTCTGGGTGATGCGTACATCGATCATTTGTCCGATCAGACGCGGCTGGCCGGTAAAGTTGACGATCCGGTTGTTTTCGGTGCGCCCAGACAGTTCGGTGGGATCGCGCCGCGATGGCCTTTCGACCAGTATTCGTTGTGTGGAACCTATCATGGCGTGAGCGATTGCGTTGGCCTGTTCGGTTACCAGCGCTTGTAGTCGATGCAGGCGTTCCAGCTTCAATTCTTTGGGTGCGTCGTCGTGCAAATCGGAGGCGGGGGTTCCCGGGCGGCGCGAGTAAAGGAATGAATAGGCTTGATCGAAGCCCACGTCTCGAATCAGCGACATGGTTTTTTCAAAGTCCGCTTCGGTCTCGCCGGGGAATCCCACGATAAAGTCCGAAGACAGGGTTAGTCCCGGCCGCGCGGCGCGCAGGCGCCGCACGATCGATTTGT
>JBDTGB010000100.1:0-3069 GCA_039937635.1 Burkholderiaceae bacterium
GCTTTTATGACGTTACGTGCGGAATTTAATACAGAACGATTTGCCAAGGGATTGAAAATTCGCGAAGAAGTGCTGGGCGCGGAGCATGTGAAAAAATCGTTGGAAGCAGCCACCGATTTCACGGCTCCGATGCAGAAGCTGGTGACTGAATGGTGTTGGGGAGAAATCTGGGGCCGTCCGGGGCTTGATCGACGCACTCGCAGCATTATTAATCTGTCGATGCTATCCGCGTTAAATCGTCCTCACGAAATTCGGCTGCACGTTTTGGGTGCATTAAATAACGGCCTGACCCAGGACGAGATCATGGAAATATTGATGCAGGTCGCTATTTACTGCGGTGTGCCGTCCGCGCTTGATAGTATGAAGGTGGCCGCCGAGGTGCTGGCGGAGCAAGCCGCTAAAGCGAAAACCGGCGGCGCATCGTGACAGCGATGTCAAAGCCCCGTATTGGTTTTATCGGGATCGGCGCAATGGGCGAGCCGATGGCCGCTTGCCTGATCAAGGCGGGCTACCCCGTCCAGGTATTTGACGTCCGTACGCAACGTATAAGCGAATTCGTTTCGTCTCACGGAGGCAGCGGCGGTGCTTCGCTTGCGCAGGTCGGTGAAAATTCCGATGTTGTCATTCTTATTTTGCCCAACAGCGCGATCGATAGCGACGTCCTGTTCGGTGAAAATGGCATGGCGGCCAAGTTGCGCGCGGGCACAATGGTTGTTGATATGACGTCGGGCGTTCCGGCCATCACCGTATCGCTTAGCCAGCGTTTGTCTGAGCAGGGCGTCGTCTTGTTTGACGCCCCTGTGTCGGGCGGCGTTGCCCGTGCTCTGACAGGGAAACTGACCATTATGGCGGGTGGCGACGATGTGATCGTCGACAGCGTGCGGCCCGTTCTCGAGGCGATGGGCTCTGTGATTAAAACGGGTGGTGTCGGCACTGGCCACGCCATGAAGGCATTGAATAATCTGGTTTCGTCGGCGGGATTCCTGGTGGGCATCGAAGCTTTACTGATTGGCTCGCGTTTTGGCATTGACCCCGAAACCATGGTCGATATTCTGAACGTGTCAACGGGCATGAACAACAGCACCCAGAAGAAATTCAAGCAGTATGTCTTGTCGCGCAAGTTCGATTCGGGTTTTGCCTTGGGCTTGATGGTCAAGGACCTGACCATTGCACTCGGAATTGCGCGCGATGTCGATGTAAGCGCACCGTTTTCGGGTTTGTGCCGCGATTTGTGGGCGGGTGCAAGCGCAGTGTTAGGTCCAAAAGCGGACCACACCGCGGTTACTTTGTTATGCGAGAAATTGGCAGGCGCTCAGATCAGCGGGAAATAGGGCAAGCCGAGCCGGCTATAGCATCCCCGCCACAACTGTCGAGAAACCGCCGTCGACGTGAGTGATTTCGCCCGTGATGCCCGCCGCCAGGTCCGAGAGCAAAAACGCGGCCACATTGCCGACATCTTCGGTGGTGACGTTGCGCCGCAATGGGGCATGGGCCTCGACAAATTTCAGGATCGACCCGAAGTCTTTGATGCCGCTGGCGGCCAGTGTTTTAATGGGGCCGGCTGAAATTGCGTTGGCTCGAATTCCCATGGGACCCAGGTCGGCTGCCAGATAGCGTACACTGGCTTCAAGCGATGCCTTGGCCAACCCCATGGTGTTGTAGTGCGGAACGACTTTTTCAGAACCCAGATAAGTTAGGGTCAAGACAGAACTGTTGCGCCCTTGCAGCAGGGGCAAGGCGGCCTTGGTTAAGGCTGGAAAGCTATAGACCGAAATATCGTGCGCGATTCGGAAGGCTTCGCGCGACAGGCCATCAAGGAAGGCGCCAGCGATGGCTTCCCGAGGCGCGAATCCGATGGAATGGACCAGACCGTCAAGGCCGTCCCAATGGGCTTGAAGTTCGCTTATGCAGCTTTGAATCTGCGCGTCGTCGGCGACGTCGCAGGCAAGCACGATCTTGCTGCCCAGTTCCGCCGCCAGTTCCCGCACCCGGCTTTCAAACCGCTCGCCCACATAGGTGAAGGCCAATTCAGCGCCTTGCTGCTGGCAAGCATGCGCGATGCCGTATGCAATAGACCGGTTGGATATAACGCCTGTTATCAAGATCCGTTTGCCGTTCAGAAAACCCATGTTGTTAATCCTTTGTTGCTACTATAAAAATTAGCCGCGAATATCGGTCCCGGGGACGCGCAGTCGTTCACCCTTGGCTAAATTGGTATTTTTTAAATTGTTCAGCTTGCGTAAAGCGTCGACGGATGTATGGTAGCGCGTGGCAAGTGAATACAGCGTATCGCCCGGCTTGACGGTGTGGGTGCGCACGTTGGCTTTGCGTCTTATCACAATGATGTCGCGCTGGCGGCGATCGGGGATGAGGGGCGATTCTTCCTCGTCGGAGCCTTTCAGCGAAGCCAGTTGAATTCCGCCCTGCATGTCCGTGGCGGGGACGAGCAGCGTTTGCGCCTCGGCGCGATTGGTTTTTTCGCTTAATCCGTTGATCTGGCGCAATTTTTTCAAGGTGATGCCGTGTTGCTTTGCGATACTTGCGTATGATTCGCCGATTTTGGCTTTGTAGGTGTCCCACGAGCTTAGTCTGCCCTTATAGGCTTCAAGGTTCGCGTTGAAAATATCGACTCGGTTGGTGGGCAGCAACAAGGTGGGGTTGTGTTCGCCCAACATGATGGGACGGTTGAACGAGGCATTAAGCGACTTGAAGTCTTCGACCGACATTTCCGCCAGGCGCGCCGCGACGGCAATATCCATGTCGCGAGATTTTTGCACTGTGGTGAAGTAAGGTTTGTTGCTGATTTCGGGTAGCGTAATGCCGTATTTTCGCGGGTTGGCAATGATATTTTTGATGGCCTGCAACTTGGGTACGTAGTTACGGGTTTCAGCAGGCATGTTGATGGACGAATAATTGGGCAGAGTCTCGTTGCTGGTGTTTCGATCCATGGCGCGCCGCACCGCACCTTCGCCCCAGTTATACGAAGCCAGTGCCAGATACCAGTCGCCTTGGAAATCATAAAGATAACTTAGGTAATCAAGCGCTGCATTGGTGGAGGCGATGGGGTCG
>JBDTGB010000101.1:0-3882 GCA_039937635.1 Burkholderiaceae bacterium
GTTTTAGCGGGATCAAGCACCAGACTAGCCTGTGCATAATACGTGCTGGCGTTCTCGTGAATCTGCTCGGCCGTCAGCGGCGGGCGCGTTACGTTGCGGCCGCTGGGATCGCCAATCATCGACGTGAAATCGCCAATCAGGAAAATGACCTTATGGCCCAAATCTTGCAATTGGCGCATTTTATTAAGCACCACAGTGTGTCCCAGATGAATATCCGGAGCCGTGGGATCCAGGCCCAGCTTTATACGCAGCGGCGTGCCCGTGGCGCGGCTGACAGCAAGTTTTTTAACAAACTCGGACTCAACCAAAAGCTCGTCGCAACCGCGCTTCGCAATACGTAAATCAGCTTCCACTTCAGCGGTCACAGGAGCATCGAAAGGTAACATATAAAACCGTTTTAGGATAAAAGGTAAAATTGCTCGAAAGGTTCTGCGTAATACGTTAGGATAACGCCCAAACGCGGCAGAGCGCACTCATCCAAAAATCAGCACACCACCAGGCTTTAGCTTTATGTTCAAAAAAGGGACAACTGACACTCCCTATTCCACACACCTATTCCGCGCACGCAATCATACCTCCGTCTTCATTAGAAATGGCTTGGCGCTGGTAGCGCTGGGTCTATTCGCCGCCGCCGCAGCTCTGGCTATGGTCGCACCGCCGCCGGACGTCACACCAGAGCTTACCTATATCGCCCGGCAAACGCTAACCCTGCCAGACCCGCTCCCCAAACCGCTGCATAATTATTCAGCCCCATTCATCAGCGAAACACAAATCCGAAGCGGCGACACACTGGCGGCTCTCATACAGCGATTGGGCATTCGGGAACCCGAATTGCAACAGTTCCTGGTCCACAACAAAGAAGCGCGGTCCATCTACAAACTTTATCCGGGCCGCACGGTGCTCGCGGCGCTGGACCAAAACGGCCAACTAGTTTGGCTACGCTATAACCACACGCCCGGCCAGTACGAACAGGGCGAATATGTCTCTAAATGGCTGGAGATACGGCCCGATGACCAAGGCGACTTTACCGCCCAGGAACACAGTCAGGCGGCAAGCATGCATGTGCGTATTGCCGAGGGCGAGATCGATAGCTCGCTATTTGGCGCCGCCGACGAGGCGAATATCCCCGATGCGATTACGTCGCAAATGACCGATATCCTTGGCAGCAAGATCGACTTCATGAAAGACCTGCGCCAGGGCGATCGCTTTCGCATTGTCTACGAATCGTACTCGCATGCCGGCAAAACGGTGGGCGCGGGCCGTATTCTGGCGCTGGAATTCATTAACGGCGAACACGCATACGAAGCAGTGTGGTTCAACCAGGAACACGATAAGAATCCCGGAAGCTACTACGACTTCAGCGGTCGCAATCTAAGAGGAGCCTTTCTACGCACCGCGCTTGCTTTTACACGCATCAGCTCGACTTTTGGCAGGCGCATGCACCCTTTGCATGGCACATGGAAAAATCACGACGGGGTCGACTACGCCGCTCCCAGCGGGACGCCCATTCACGCAACCGCTGACGGCACAATCGAATTCATCGGGAAACAATCCGGCTACGGCAATGTCATCATCCTGGCGCACGGTGGCCACTACGAAACCTTGTACGCCCATCAACAAGCCTTTGCCAAAGGCCTGAAAAAAGGCGCGGCGGTTGCGCAAGGCGATGTGATCGGATATGTGGGCGCCACGGGTTGGGCAACCGGCCCGCATCTGCATTACGAATTTCGCGTTGATGAAAAACCCGTAAACCCTTTATCGATCGATATGCCTGTGGCGCAAACGCTGGATCAACGCCAACTGCCCTTATTCGAGCGCGCCGTCGCTCAGTACAAAGAACATATTCGCCTGCTCGCCCAGTTGCAAAGCCAGAACGTCCAAGTGGCGAACCGCTGACGCAACCAACCCTTCACTATTTCAAATGGCGCCGCTATCCTTATTCGTGGGCTTAATGTCGGGCACCAGCACCGACGGCGTCGACGCCGTGTTGGCGGATTTCAGCGATTTGAACCACCCAGAAATAAAGGCGCACGCGGCGTTGCCCATGCCTGAAACGTTGCGGCGCGAATTTTTAAATTTAAATACCGCCGGCGAAAATGAATTAATGCGAGCGGCATTGGCGGGCAACGCACTAGCCAAGCTGTACGCCCAAGCCGTTCACGGGTTGCTGGACGAAACAGGCTTGAAAGCAAGCGACATACTGGCCATCGGCGCGCACGGGCAAACAGTCAGACACGATCCCGCAGCGGGTTACACGATCCAGATCAACAACCCCGCGCTGCTGGCCGAACTAACAGGCATAGACGTGATCGCTGATTTCCGCTCACGCGATGTCGCTGCACAAGGCCAAGGCGCGCCGCTGGTTCCAGCCTTTCACAAGGCATTATTCAGCAGCGATCACCCGCGCGTTGTTTTAAATCTGGGCGGCATCGCGAATGTGACCCTATTGAACCCACGGAAAGAGGTTCAAGGATTCGACACCGGGCCAGCCAATGTTCTGCTTGATTTATGGTGCGGGAAGAAAACCGGTCGACCCTACGATGAGCAAGGAAAATGGGCCAGCGCCGGACACACCAATACAACGCTGCTAAACACTATGATTCACGACGAGCCCTGGTTCAGCAAGCCGCCGCCAAAATCAACCGGTCGGGATCTATTTAACGAGTCGTGGCTCGAATTGCATTTGAAGCCCCAACAGGTTGACGGCATGAGCGATAGCGATATACAGGCAACCCTGCAGAGCCTGACTGCCCAAACGATCGCTCAGGCGATCCATACGTATGCCCCTGAAACGCAAGATGTCCTGATCTGCGGCGGAGGCGCGCTGAATTCGGGACTAGTGAAGGAACTGACGCACCGTCTTCAACTTCCGGTTTACCCGACGTCCCAATTTGGCGTACCCACGCAATTAGTGGAAGCGTTGGCCTTCGCATGGCTGGCGTGGGCCTATTTGAATGACTACCCTGCGGGCCTGCCCACAGTCACGGGGGCGCGCCACGCCACTATCCTGGGATGCAGATATCCCGCGTAGACGGGCTGGCTTAAGCAGAAAAAGAGGAACCGCAACCGCAGGTTGAATTGGCGTTCGGATTACGAATCACGAACTGAGCCCCTTCCAGATCGTCTTTATAGTCGATCTCGGCGCCAAGCAGATATTGGTAGCTCATGGGGTCGATCAAAAGCTGCACGCCTTCTTTGGCAACCGTCGTGTCATCGTCGTTGACGACTTCATCAAAACTAAAGCCATACTGAAAACCCGAGCAACCACCGCCCTGCACGAACACGCGCAGTTTAAGTTGCGGATTGCCTTCTTCGGCCAGCAAATCTTTAACCTTGGCGGCCGCCGCGTCGGTAAAAACGATGGGCGCTGCCGGCGTTTGCAAATTGACGGACTCAGTTACGGTATTCATTTAGAGCTCCATAACAACCCGTGGGTTGCACAATAAAACTAACTATAACACTGCGCGAAATAGTGGCTTAATCGGCGAGCGACAGCGCGACTGTACGTGACGCATATACCTTGCCTGCCCGTAAAACATCAAGCGTTACCGACTGCGGAACAAACCCTGACGGTAGCCCCAGCAGACCCGTGCTGCGCCGAAATTGATCGAAACCAAGAGCCTGACCGGGCTCAAGCATTAAACGAACGGTCTTGCCGTCCTGGACGCCTTTGGCAGAAAATCGCAACAAACCGTCAAAGGCCGCGCCGTCCGACGCATTGCGCGTCAGCAGAACACGATAGTGTAACGCCGCACCCCGCTGTTCAAGCTCGAAAGCGCGAATGCTGACGGCCCCATCGGGGTCCGCTGGCAACAATTGTTCAAAGAACGCCAGCTGATCATGCGCCCGGCGCCCGATACCCCCGATTTACAATCGGCAATA
>JBDTGB010000102.1:0-2157 GCA_039937635.1 Burkholderiaceae bacterium
AACAGCGCCGCACCTTATCGCCCGACGGAAAGTGGGCGCAAAGCCGGGACGGCTGGAACGTGAATCAGGCGTTGATGAATTCTCCGAAAGCCATTATTGCCGCGATCGCGGGCTGGTGCCTGGGCGGCGGTTTCGAGCTTGCGCTGCATTGTGATTTACGAATTGCTGCGGATGACGCGCGCTTTGGCTGGCCTGAAATGACCCTGGGCGCTTATCCCGGCGGCGGCGCGGCGATTATGCTGCCGCGCATTGTCGGGCGCGCCAAGGCGAAGGAATTATTTTTCACCGCGCGCCGCATTAGCGCGGCGCAGGCGCTGGAACTTGGCCTGGTCGAACGTGTCGTATCGCGCGCCGAATTGCTTGATACAGCGCTGGCTTATGCCGCGGACATAGAAACCACAAGCCCGCTGGGGCTGGCGGCGGTGAAACAATCGGTTAATCAGGGTGCGGATTTGTCGATCCAGGCCGCGGCCGAGCTTGATCAACGTTTGCGGCGTCCGCTCGAAGCAACGCACGATTACGAAGAAGGAATCAATGCGCATTTTGAAAAACGCAAACCGGTATTTCGCGGGGAGTAGCAATGACGCAATCGTCGGCAAGTAGTAATAAACCCCTCTCGGGAATTCGCGTGGTCGATTTCAGCCGCTTTTTTGCGGGGCCATACTGCGCGCAGTTGCTGGGCGATCTGGGCGCCGAGGTAATCAAGGTCGAGCGGCCCGGCGAAGGCGATCCGCTACGTGTTCAAGGGCCGCCGTTTCATCACAACAACGGGATAACGTTTTATGCGACTAACCGCAATAAGCGCTCGATCACACTGGATTTGCAGACTGAACAGGGGCAATCTGTAGCGCGCAACCTTTGCCTTAAGGCGGATGTCGTCCTAGAGAATTTCAGGCCCGATGTAATGCCGCGGCTGGGGCTGGGCTACAACGATTTATCGGCGGCGAATCCACGATTGGTGTATGCGTCGATTTCCGGATTTGGCGCTGATGGCCCCGATATGTCGCTGGGGGCGTTCGACCTGACCATTCAGGCGGTGGGCGGCTACATGAGCATTACCGGCGAGCGCGGCGGTGCGCCCGTAAAGCTGGGCACTTCGGGCTTCGATGTGCTTTCGGGCATGAACTGCCAGGCCGCGATTTTGGCCTCGCTGTTGCAACGTTCCGTGACAGGTAAAGGGCAAAAGGTTGAAACCAGCCTGCTCGAGACCGAAGTTGCCTTTTTGGTCAACGCAGCAATGGAATACCTGCTTACCGGAGTGGAACCCCAAAAATGGGGTTCGGAGCATGCCCAGCAGGTGCCTTATAAGGCGTTTAAAACGGCCGATGGCTGGCTGATTATCGGCGCTGGATTTTCAAACCTGTACGTTAAGTTTTGCGAGGTGCTGGGCCGCGAAGACCTGATTTCGGATCCGCGTTTTGCCGATATGGCGGGTCGGGTTAACAATCGCCAGGCCTTGTACCAGATTCTGGATGCGGAAATAGCCAAGCACGACACAGCCGGCCTTAGCGCCAAGCTTGATGCGGTCAAGGTGCCGTGCGCGCCGGTTAATAATATGCAACAGGTTTTCAGTCATCGCCAAGTAAAGCATCGGGGCATGTTGCAAACCTTGCATCACGCCACGTATGGCGACGTGCCTTCACTGGGTCCCGCAGCCAAGTATTCCGCGTTCAACGTGACAGATGGCTGGAGCGCGCCGCCTTTGCTGGGCGAAAATACCGACGATATTCTGCGCGAATGGTTGGCAATGAGCGATGCGCAGATTGCCGAGCTGCGCACGTCGAAGGTAATTTAGTCCTTTTCCCTCGGCTCAAGTCCAGTCCTCTATGCGCAGGCCAGGAACCCGCTCAAATTCACGTACGTTATTCGTCACAAGGACAAGACCAAGAGAACGGGCGTGGCCCGCAATCAACGTGTCGTAGGGACCTATTGGTGTTCCAATTTTTGCTAATTCAGCTCTGAGCTGACCGCTATGAGCGGCGGCATTGTAGTTGTAATCCAAGACGTCGAGTCTGGCAGCGAACCCCTCGATTACAGACAAGTTCTTCTCTGGAACGGATGATTTTTCCGTCCCATAGATCATCTCCATCAAGGTGATGGCGCTGATGCATAATTGTCCCGAGTGGCGATTGAGTGATTCCCGCACTTCTTGGGGTT
>JBDTGB010000103.1:0-2855 GCA_039937635.1 Burkholderiaceae bacterium
TATTCCCGACACCTTGCATTGAAGGCGATTCTTGCCAGCGCAAATTGATTCTTCCGCCTGCCCCAATCCCCTCTGGTTGCCGGGATGCGATTGGCAAACGGTGTATGGCGCCCTGTTCGCGGGATACCATCGCATCGCGTTCGTGCGCGACCGTGTTAACACGCCAGACGGCGATTTTCTTGATTTCGACTGGGTAGGACCTGGCTTGTTTGCCAACAAAACAGCGGCCGGCTCGAAGGTCAACCCCGACATCAGGCTGGCCCAAACAGCCGCGCGACGCTGGGCCCAGAATGAAGACTGGGGCGCCTTGCCGACTATGCCGGACACGCCCGCGCTGGTTCTCTTCCACGGTTTGGAAGGAAGCAGCAAAAGCCATTATGCACAGGCGATTGCCCAACACTTTCGCGCGCGCGGCTGGATCGTTGTAATTGCCCACTTTCGCGGCTGCTCGGGATTCAGGAACCGGATGGCGCGCGCCTACCATTCTGGCGATTCGGACGATGTGAGCTTCATTTTCGATACTGTGCGCAAACGCGCGCCGCACGCCAAGTGGCATGCCGTTGGCGTATCGCTGGGCGGCAACGCCATGCTCAAATACTTGGGCGAACACACAGAAATCGCACAATGGCTTTCCGCCAGCGCCGCTGTCTCGACGCCGATTGATCTGGTCGCTTGCGGAAACCGCCTTTCTGACAGTTGGATTGGACGTCAGCTCTATACGCGCTATTTTTTAAAAGCCATGAAAGAAAAGGTTCTTGAAAAAGCTCGGCGTTTTCCGGGAACCATCGACGTGCTGAAGCTCAATCAGGTTCGCACGCTACGCCAATTCGACAATCTATACACAGCGCCCATGCATGGCTACAAAAACGCCCTTGATTACTGGACGCGGGCATCCAGCAAGCCGCAACTGAAAACTCTGACCGTTCCCACGATTGTGCTCAATGCACGAAACGACCCGTTTATCCCAGAACCGTCATTGCCCGGATCGCAAGATTGCTCCAACCAAGTGCTATTGCATCAACCCGCCGAGGGAGGGCACTGCGCATTCGTCACCGGACCCTTCCCCGGCCATCTCAACTGGCTCCCGACCCGACTGGCTCGTTTTTTTGAAACCGGCCGCTAAAAGTCTGGCGAGCGTTTGATCTTTGCTTTGCGAAGTACCCCATCCGGTTCGCTGTCGAGGCAAGGGGCCTGTGCCACCCCGCTGCGTCGTGCTGCTGAATCGAAGAACGACAATCACCCAGTTCCGAATAGCGCCAAGCACTTCGCTAGCTCGGCTTAATCTTGAAACGCTTTAAAAGATCGCGCTCGGAATCCAGGCGCTGCCTGAGAGTCCGAATTTGCACATCCAGCTCCGACTGAACATAAAAATCGCTCGTCAGGCCACGCGCTTGCCGCAATTGCTCCACAGCCGTCGGCAATGCGCCGGTTCGCTCGTAGTAGATTGCCATGGCGCGACGGGCGGCCACTTGCTGGTTCAGGCGCTCATAGCTTTGTGCCTGCAGCTTATACAGTTGCGGCAGATCGGACCACTGCCCAAGGCGTTGCTCTGAAAACACGATCGCTGCCTTGTCGTCTCCCGTCTTCTGCATGGCGCCAATGACTGCCAGGGCAATGCTTTGACTGTCGGGCCACTGCAACCAGGCGGCCCGCGCCAGCTTCAAGGCTTGATCGTTATTACCCCGCGCCGCCGCCAGTGCCATCTCCAACCGCACGATTTCGGGGGAATTCGCGCCGTTTTTACGGGCATTTTGCAAAACCGTCTCGGCCCGCGCGTTGTCGCGCGCTTGCCACGCCGCGTATGCCAGCCCGTACCAGGCGGCCGACTGACGCGCTCCGCTGGCCTGGCTGGCATCCAATCGCAACTGACTCAGGGCGCCTTGCCGCGCGTCTTTATCGCTCGCCTGCGTCACGCGCAACTTGGCGCGTATGTACCAAAATGCATCGCTGTCGCGATGATGGACCGCTGGAACTTCGCGCACCCGGTTCTCGATGTCGGACATGCGTTGAATCGACAGGGGGTGCGTGCTGGTGTAGGCGCCGCCGCCCGATCCTTCGTTCAACTGGGAAGCATTCATTAACAGTCTGAACATTTGTACCATGCCGCGCGGATCAAACCCGGCCTTGCGCAGCATTTCAAAACCCGCCCGATCGGCCTCCTGCTCGGCTTGGCGGGAAAACCCCAGTTGCCGATCAACCGCGGCCGCCTGGCCGAAAGCTGCCACACCCATTGCCAGATCACCACTGCCGGCCAGGGCGGCAAGCAATGCGGCCACCATGCTGGCCATCATGACGCCGCCATTTTGAGATTGCTGCGTCATGCCCCTAGCGATATGCCGTTGCACGACGTGACCTATTTCATGGGCCAACACCGATGCCAGCTCGGACTCATTTTGCGCCGACACAACCAGCCCGCTGTTAACGCCGATGTAACCGCCGGGAATGGCAAAAGCATTAATCTGCGGATCGCGTATGCCAAAAACCGCTATATGCCGCGTGCCGCCTGGCGCGAATGCAACCAGCTTGCTCCCCAGCCCTGTCAAGTATTGGCTGACATCGGGATCGCTGATGTAGGTTGGATCGCGACGCCCCTGCTCCATAACAGCGTCGCCCAAGGTGCGCTCCAGCGCAGGTGAAAGCTCGGCCGACGAGGCTGATCCCATGCTTGGAATGCCCGCAGGTTGCGCGTACAACGGCGAGGTCAAGCCGACCGCAAGCGCCAAACCGGCGCCGCATAATCTGACAAGAGGAGTTCTCAAGCGCCGACCACATGTGTTCATCAAGCCTCCCACACGCCAGATTCAGATAGTTACCGCAGTGGTCGCCTGTTTCGCGCGAGCGAGCGCTCGCTTGTT
>JBDTGB010000104.1:0-3227 GCA_039937635.1 Burkholderiaceae bacterium
AAAGTATCTCTATAGTCCATGGAAGGCGAAATAGTCGTGAGCGCTTTGCACATCGTTGCCGATGGCGGCGATCATAGTGGGGAAATCGGGAAATTTTTCTTCGTCCCTTAAATATTCAAGGAACTCAATGCGTGTCAGTTTACCGTACGCCTGGATACTGCAGTCCAGCAGATGCACTTCAAGCAAGAGCAGGCCGGTGCGCGAGACGGTGGGTCGAATGCCTAAGCTGGCCACGCCATTGATGGCGTGGTTGGCCAGTCCATGGGCGCGCACGACGTAGATACCGGAACGGGCGGCACAGTGAGCCGGCACGTTCAGATTCAAGGTTGGATAGCCCAGCGTGCGGCCCAGTTTTTGGCCGTGAATCACATGGCCGCTAATGTGGTAGGTATGGCCCAGCAAGTGCTCGGCCCGCTTCAGGTTGCCGACCGCCAGGGCGGTTCGCACCTCGGAGCTTGAAATTCTGTGCCCTTGTTCATCGGCCACGTCGGCGATGGTTTCCACATCGAAGCCATAGTACCGGCCTGCGCGGCGCAGTAGTTCGATGTCGCCGCTGCGTTTATGGCCATAGCGGAAGTCCTCGCCCACCAGCAGCCAGCGCGTGTTCAGCGCCCGCACCAGAAGCTGTTCGATGAAGGCTTCCGCTGACATATCCGCGAGTCTTTGATTAAAGCGCTCCAGCGCAAGTTGCTGTACGTTCTGACAGGCCAGAAACCAGAGCTTGTCGCGCAAGCTGCTGATTTGCGTGGGAATGAGTTCGGGCCGTTGGCCCCGCAAGGCAAAATAGGTGCGCGGATGCGGCTCGAATGTCATGACGGTGGGCGACAGGTCCCGCTGCGCCGCCAGTTCGCTTACCCGTTTAAGAATGGCCTGGTGGCCCCGATGCACGCCGTCGAAATTGCCGATTGTCACCGCGCTGGGGCGGTGGGTGTCGAAGCGCGGCAGGGTGCGATAAATTCTTAGAGCGGGTTTCACATACGAGAGTTTACAATTTTGCATTGTCCGGTTCAGGAATTTTATTTTGTCTGCCTCTATTTCCCCCTCTTGCCGCCTGGTTGTATTGATATCGGGACGCGGCTCCAACATGCAAACCATCGTCAATTCCGCGCGTGAACAGGCCGTGCCGACCAGTGTGTGCGCGGTTATTGCCAATAAAGCCGACGCCAAGGGTCTTCAGTGGGCGCGTGAACAGGGTATCGAAACCAGGCTGGTGTCGCATCGCGACTATGCGTCGCGCGGCGAATTTGATCAGGCACTAATGCGGGTTATTGACGCCTATCGGCCGGATTATGTTTTACTGGCGGGCTTCATGCGTGTTTTAACGCCCGAGTTCGTGGAGCATTTCAACGGTCGCCTGATTAATATCCATCCTTCGCTGCTGCCCGCCTTCCCGGGGCTGCATACCCATCAGCAAGCCTTGGATATGGGGGTGCAGTGGCACGGCTGCACCATTCATTTTGTGACGCCTTTGCTAGATTGCGGCCCCATCTTGGCGCAGGGGGCCATACCTGTGTACTCGGACGATACGCCCGACAGCCTGGCCGATCGGGTGTTGCAAATCGAGCACAGGCTGTACGCGCGCGTGGTGGCTTGGCTGGCCGAAGGGCGCGTTTCCCTGGATTCTGCGCAACGGGTGCGCGTCCGAGGCATTGCCAGCCGGTCGTTTGTCATGGCTCCCGAAAATAGCGACTCAATCGTATCCGGCGCAAAATAGCGCTGGGTCCACCAAGGCAGGTAGATGAAAAGTAAAGACAATCTGAAAAGTAAAGATAATCGGTCGTATGTCATGGCGGCGGTGCGCATTGAACAGGTGCATAGCGTACTGGGCGAGATTTTGCAGTGGGAGTATCCGTCCGACGCGGTGCTGTCGCGCTGGATGCGCGCCAACCCGAAGCTGGGCGCGCGCGATCGCGGCGAGCTGGCCAACGCCGTTTTTGATGTATTGCGTCATTTGCGCCGTTATCGCCAGTATGCCGAAAGCGGCTCTGGCCCGGCGACTCGCCGGCTGGCTATTTTGGGCCTGGCGTCGGTCTTTAGTACAGAGGTGCTGGACACCGGTTTAAGCGAATTCGAGCGCGATTGGCTGGCGCGCGTGCAAAACATCGACGTTAAAAGCCTGTCCCGGGCGGTGCGCTCAAGCTTGCCTGACTGGCTCGATGAGCGACTGGCAACGCTTGATGACGCCGACGCGCTGATTCAGGCCTTGAATCAGCCGGCGCCCCTGGATGTGCGCGTTAATCCGCTTAAGGTTGAACGCGACGACATATTGAAGCTGATGCGAGAGGGTGGCGCGTTGCGCTTCGACCCGCAACCCACTCCCTATTCCCCCTGGGGCATTCGCTTGCAAGGCCGGCCTCCGGTTAATCGCTGGCCGATGTTCGAGAAGGGTGAAATCGAGGTCCAGGACGAAGGCAGCCAGATTCTCGTCACCCTGGTCGGGCCTAAACGTGGAGAAATGATTATTGATTATTGCGCGGGCGCCGGGGGTAAAACCTTGTTGCTGGGCGCCCTGATGCGTTCCACCGGCCGTCTGTACGCCTTTGATGTGTCGGCGACGCGGCTGGCGCGTGCCAAACCGCGCTTTGCGCGCAGCGGTTTGTCGAATATTGTGCCGGTCGTGATCGGGGCCAATAACGACCAGCGGGTCAAACGCTTGCGCGGCAAGGCTCATCGCGTGTTGATCGACGCTCCGTGCAGCGGCCTGGGCACATTGCGCCGCAATCCCGATTTAAAATGGCGCCAGCATCCCGACTCTTTGCTTGAGTTGCAAAAGGTGCAGGCGCGGATTCTTCGGCAAGCGTCAACATGCGTGGCTCCCGGCGGTCGTTTGGTGTATGCCACCTGCAGCCTGCTGCCCGAGGAAAATGAACACCAAATTGAAAGCTTTTTGGTCGAAAATACCGACTTTACGCTATTGGATGCCAGCAAAATCGTGCGGGATCGTTGCGAAAACCTGACACTGGCCGGCCCCTATCTGTCTTTGCGGCCTGATCGCCATGCGACCGACGGCTTTTTTGCCGCTGTGCTCGAGCGCGCAAAGCCTTCGCCGCAACAAATTTGAAATACTGCTGTCATATAGCTGACAAGTCGGATAAACTTTATTGTTATTTACTTACAAGGCCTTAATCAGGGTTATGGACAACATACTTACTTTTCTCTCGGGTGGTTTGCTGCAATTGACTTGGTGGCAGGTTGTTCTTGCCACGCTGGTCATAACGCACGTCACT
>JBDTGB010000105.1:0-7348 GCA_039937635.1 Burkholderiaceae bacterium
GCGCGTGTCCTCGGTGATTTCAAGCCGATCGTTCATGGGCACGTTCAAATCAGAACGGATAAATACGCGCTTGCCAGCCAGCGCACGCGACTTGGCCAAAGCTGTAAGAGTCTTAACAACGAACATTATTTGGCTGACATCAATGCAACGGTGGTGTCGAGCATGCGATTGGAGAAACCCCACTCGTTGTCGTACCAGGAGCACACTTTCACCAGTGACCCAACCACCTTGGTCAGTGCGGAGTCGACCGTACTGGACGCCGGATTATGGTTGTAATCGACCGACACCAAAGGTTCAGTGCTGTATTCAAGGATGCCTTTAAGCGCACTGCTTTCGGACGCGGTTTTCAAAATGCCGTTGACTTCTTCCACCGACGTTTCGCGCGACGCCGTGAACGACAAGTCGACAATCGATACGTTAATAGTGGGCACCCGGATCGAGTAGCCATCGAGCTTGCCATTCAGTTCGGGCATAACCAGACCCACCGCAACCGCGGCGCCGGTTTTCGTGGGAATCATGCTGGTGGTGGCCGACCGGGCGCGGCGCAAATCCTTGTGATACACATCCGACAAAACCTGGTCATTGGTATAAGAATGAATAGTCGTCATCAAGCCGGCCACCAGACCCAATTTCTGATGCAAGGGCTGAACCAGCGGCGCCAGGCAATTGGTTGTGCAAGACGCGTTGGAAATAACCGTATCGCTGGCCTTCAGAACCTTGTGATTGACCCCATACACAATCGTGGCATCGACGTCTTTGCCGCCGGGAGCGGAAATAATCACCTTTTTTGCGCCGCCTCTGATGTGAGCCATCGCTTTTTCTTTGGTGGTAAACAATCCCGTGCATTCGAATACAACGTCAATATCAAGCTCTTTCCATGGCAGCGCGGCCGGATCGCGACTGGCCAGCACCCGAATCTTGTCACCGTTGATCACCATGTAGTCGCCCTCGACATCGACCGTACCAGGAAACTTGCCGTGCGCAGAATCATAGCGCGTTAAATGGGCATTCGTCTTGGGATCGCCCAGGTCATTAATAGCCACAATCTGAATGTCGTGCTTTTTGCCGTCCTCGTAGTGAGCACGCAAAATGTTGCGTCCAATACGTCCGTACCCGTTAATTGCCACTCGAATCGCCATTATTACTCTCCTGTTTATAAAATTCGTTCAACGGCTGCCGCAACGTGCTGGGCGGTCAATCCGAAGTAGCTAAATAAAGCGCCGGCCGGAGCCGATTCGCCGTAAGTATCGACACCCACCACGGCGCCGTCGAGCCCGACATATTTGCGCCAACCTGACGTCACGCCAGCTTCAACCGCAACCCGAGGCAACCCTTTAAGCAATACCGCTGCGCGCCAGCCTTCGTCTTGCTCATCGAACACATTCGTGCAAGGCATGGACACCACGCGAACAGCAACCCCCTTGGCCGCCAGTTGTTCCTGCGCTCCAAGGGCAAGCGCCACTTCGGAGCCGGTTGCGATAATAATTGCACGAGCATCGGGCGCGTCGCGCAAAACATAGCCACCGCGGGAAATCGCCTTTATTGTCGCGGCGTCGCGTTCCACAAAAGGCAAGTTTTGCCGCGACAACAACAACGCGCTCGGGCCGCCATCTTTCTTGTTCATGCCAAGACTTGCCGGACGCTCAAGCGCCTGAACCCAGGCCACCGCCGTTTCGGTAGTGTCGCAAGGACGCCATACGTGCAAGTTGGGGATCAGACGCAAGCTGGCGGCATGCTCAATCGATTGATGGGTCGGCCCGTCTTCGCCCAGCCCAATCGAGTCGTGAGTAAACACATAAATTACGCGCTGCCTCATGAACGACGCCATGCGCACGGCGTTACGGGCGTAATCCGAAAAAGTTAAAAACGTTCCGCCGAAAGGAAGGTAGCCGCCATGCAGCGCTATGCCGCTCATGATGGCCGTCATCCCGAACTCGCGCACGCCGTAATTAATATAACGCCCAAAGCGCAACCCATCGTCGTCGGTCCGCACAGGCGCCGCGCCCTTCCAATCGGTAAGATTCGACGCGGTCAGATCGGCCGAACCACCCAGGAGCTCAGGCAAGACCGGAACAAAGGCGGTAATGGCAAACTGCGAAGCCTTGCGGCTTGCAACCGTCTCAGCCTTGACGGCCGTCGCGGCAATATACGCCGCCGCTTGTTCGGCGAAATTGTCCGGCAAGTCGCCGGCCAAACGACGCAGAAGTTCCGCGGCCAATGCCGGAAACACTTTTGCATAGGCGTCAAAACGAAGCTGCCAGTCGACCTGCAGACGCTGTCCTTTTGCCTTGGCGTCCCATTGCCGGTAAATTTCAGCCGGAATCTCGAATGGCGCATAAGGCCAATTCAGTGCAACCCGCGTGGCCGCAATTTCATCGGTCCCCAGCGCCGAACCATGCACCTTTTCGGTGCCCGCAACGTGTGGAGCGCCTTTCCCAATAACAGTCTTGCAGCAGATCAATGTCGGACCTTGCCGCAAAGCCGCGAACTGTTTGGCTTTGACGATGGCGGCATCGACAGCGGCGATATCGTGACCATCAATGTCGCGCAACACGTGCCAGCCATAACTTTCAAAGCGGCCCGGGGTATTGTCCGTAAACCAGTTCTTTACCGGCCCATCTATGGAAATGCCATTGTCGTCATAGAAAAGAATAAGCTTGGACAGTTTAAGTGTTCCAGCAAGCGAGCACGCCTCGTGCGATATCCCTTCCATCAGACAACCGTCGCCAGCAAACGCATAGGTGTAATGGTCGACTATGGAGTGACCTTCGCGATTGAATTCGAGCGCCAGCAAAGCCTCGGCCAGCGCCATGCCCACTGCATTGGTCAACCCCTGTCCCAGAGGCCCTGTTGTGGTTTCAACCCCTGAGGTCAGACCCACTTCGGGGTGCCCGGGCGTGCGCGAATGCAACTGCCTGAAATTTTTCAGCTCGCCGATGGGCAGGTCATAGCCCGTCAGGTGCAGCAAGGCGTAAAGCAGCATCGACCCATGTCCATTGGACAGCACAAACCGATCCCGGTCGGCCCAGGCCGGGTCGGCGGGATTATGGCGCAGATGGCGTGTCCATAGTGTCTGGGCAATCTCCGCCATCCCCATTGGGGCCCCGGGGTGGCCCGAATTGGCTCGTTGAACCGCGTCCATGGCAAGAGCGCGGATAGCGTTTGCCATGGAAGAATCTGGGGCGGGCGATAGGCTCATTAAAAACTCACAAGAAGCGGCATAGCCCGAAGAGCTGCCGCAGGCAATCAGGGATACAAAAACTAAACATTCGATTTTACCATCGGAGGCGAACTCATCGCGCGAGGTGCGGGTTTACTGAACCAAGCGCCGGTTTACACTATGGCGATTGGCCGTCCCGCACAATCCCGGAACCTGAAAACGACGATTCCTTATGGCTATTCCCCGCTTTTACAGCCCCGTTCCGCTGGCGGCGCTTCGAACAATTGAGCTCGCTCCCGAACTCGCGCACCACGCCATACGTGTGCTGCGGCTTAAACCCGACACTGAAATTATCCTGTTTGATGGACGCGGAGGAGAATACCCGGCGCGCCTGCTGATCGAGGGGAAAAATGGCTACGCGCAGACCGGCGCCCACCGCCCCGTCGAGGCGGAACTGGAGGGCGACATCACCTTGGCGCAAGGCATCCCCGCCGGCGACAAAATGGATTGGGTTATCGAAAAAGCAGTCGAACTGGGGGTCAAACGACTGATTCCGATTGCCGCCGAGCGCGGCGTATCGCAACTAAACACCGAGCGCCTGACAAAACGGCGTTTGCGTTGGGAACGCATCGCACAAGCAGCCAGCGAGCAGTGCGGGCGCAATCGGCTCATGCAAATCGACGCGCCACAGTCGTTGCAAGACTATATGGACCAGGTTAGTCCGGGTGAACAAACCCACCTATTCTGCCACCCCGAGGCGAATCAAACCCTGGCGCAAACGCTGCAACCCGGCATGACCAGGCTGACGCTTTTAGTCGGCCCCGAAGGGGGCTGGTCAGTCCAAGAGCAAGCGCTGGCCTTGCGCCATGGTCTGCAGGCCGTTAAATTCGGTAATCGCATCCTGCGCACGGAAACGGCCGGCCTGGCGCTAATAGCCGCTTGCAGCGCGCTGCAACACTGGCATTAGCGCCGCCCTTTCCCTTAGTGATACCCCATCGTTCAACCAAACATCATCTCCTTCATTCAAGGATGGGCGTGGCTTGCCAGTTCAAGAAGATTGGGCTGATCAGCCAGTTTCCAGCTTATATTCTGCAGCATCCGGCTCTTTGTCGAGCCGAGAACCGGATTCACCAGCGCATCGAACTTTGCCTCCAACAGCAAATCCGTCATCGGGTTTTCCAAACTTCCAATAGCGTGGTCGACATACACATGCAACCTGCGTCCGTCGGTGCAGATAACCGTTACATCCGCCGCCGCCTCGTCCATGGAATTGTCCACTGTGGCGACCACTTTGTCACGCAATGCAATCATCGTGCCAAACTGCTCGCGAAACCCAGAGGTAATAGGATGGTCGCCCTTACCCAAAACGGCATCAATGTGCCAGAGTGGCGATCTATTCGACCACTTAAACTGAGAGAGGCGACCACGCGCCCCGAGATGCCCACCGTCCCCGTGAAGACGGCAAGCCAGCAGGCGATCCTGAGCGTACACCGTGCGCGTCAGGGCTTTGTGAAAGCAAGGACCGCGCAGGCCAATCAGGTTCGGAGGCTCCTGGCCGAGTTTGGCTTCACGATCCCACAAGGCATCAGCCACATTGCCAAGTGTGTGCCGGAAATCATTGAGGACGGGGAGAACGATTTGCCGGGTAGCTTTCGCCTGCTCATTGCCCGCCTGACGGAGCACCTGAAGGCGCTTGACCGGCAGGTCACGGAGTTGGAGGACGAGATTGCGCGTTGGCACAAAGAAAACGAAGTAAGCAGGCGCTTAGCTGAAGTCCCTGGCATCGGCCCACTGACGGCGAGCGCCTTGGTGGCGTCCGTGGGCCGATGCCAGGGACTTCAGGAACGGGCGCCAGCTTGCCGCTTGGTTGGACTTGGTGCCGCGACAGCATTCTTCAGGGGGTAAACCGACGCTCCTGGACATCAGCAAACGCGGCGACACGTATCTGCGAACGCTCTTGATCCACGGGGCTCGCGCGGTGCTGCGTTTCAAACAGGCCAAGCCGGATTCCGGCGCCTGGGCCGAGCGGCTGCTTGCACGACGTCACAAGAACGTGGCCGCCGTGGCGCTGGCCAACAAGAACGCGCGCGGCGTGTGGGCGCTGCTCGCCCATGATCGCAGGTTCCAGCCCGACTACGTGTCTGCTCGCGCAGCCGCGTAGCCAAGCTGGTTGGCTTATAGGCAATCGTTTTATTCGCAGGAGAAAAGGGTACCGATTGCACAGGCAATCACGACGTGATGGCAAGATTGGTCAAACCGTGGTCGGTCAAACCTTTGGGATCTTGGAGCTTCAAGCTCGAAGAGGTGATGAGGAACCGACCAGCCTATTCCATCAGGGACATGGGGCGACGACCCCAGCGAAAGTCCGGATCTATGGCTGCAATCTTTACCTACTTACCATCGTTGAATGAGGGCTTGGCAAAACGGGGGCGACCAAATTAGCCACTCTCCAACCTGGACGCGAACCTGCGCGAAGAAATGCGCTTCGAAATTCGGCGCCTGCACGACAAGTACCACTACACCACCGTTTATGTCACTCACGATCAATCCGAAGCCATGACCACCGCCAACCAGATCGTTGTGATGAATCAAGGCGTCATCGAGCAGGCCGGCACGCCGGAAGACATCTACCAACGACCGCAATCCGAATTCGTGGCCCGTTTCATCGGCGGCGCAAACATCTTCAAGGGTCGCTGGGACAAAGACAAAACCGTGGACTGCGGCCATGGTCTGGTTTTACGCTGCGACTCGGGCGATTTTGCCGCGCAAGGCGACACCGCTGTGTCGATCCGGCACCACAGCATCCACCTGTCTTCGACGCAACCCGACGGCACGCAGCCGAACTGGATCAGCGGCACCGTCGTTCGCCAATCCTATCTGGGCCCGCACCGCGATTATCTGGTCATGCTCCCCAACGGCGAAACCGTACGCACCATTACGCCCATCGACGTGGTTATTCCAAAGGACCGGACTGTCTGGCTTCATCTTCCGCCAGAGCATTGCCGAGCTCTGTCGCGCTAAAAAGGCACACAAAGAATCATTACAAGACCAAGGAACTATCTCCATGAACGACTTGCCGGTGCTTGGACTAATGCTGGGCGACATGACGGGGATCGGTCCCGAGATCAGCGCCAGGCTGCTATCAACGGACACAATGAAACCCATTGCGCGCATCGTCGTCATTGGCGACGCGCGGGTGCTGGAACTGGGGCGCCGCGACGCTGGGGTCGAGCTGAAATGGCAAACCTACAAAAACCCGTCCGCCATCGACTGGTCGCGCCCCGAAACGCCATTGATCGATTTGAACAACATTGATCCGGCGACAATTCCACGCGGAGCGGTATCGCCGGAATCTGGCAAGCAGGCCGGCGCCACGCTTAAAACCATGATCGACCTGGCGCTGGGCGGCGAAATCGACGCCGTTTGCTTTGCACCGCTCAACAAGGCCGCCCTGCACAAGGGCGGGTGGAATTACCACGACGAGCATCAAATGTTCGCGGACCTTACGTGGCACTCGGGGTTCTTTGGCGAAATGAATGTGATTAAAGAATTCGCCACCTTCCGCGTGACCTCGCATGTCGCGCTGCGCGAGGCCCTGGCCATGATTACAACCGAACGAATCATGGCGGCCGTTCGGCTGGCCGACACCACGCTGCGCGCCGAAGGTGTGCGCTGCAGCGGGCCGGTTCCCTCGGACGTGGTATTTATCAAGGCACTGAAAGGTGACTACGACGGCCAGGGCAAAGCAACCACCGGCGCGCTTGAGCAGGCGTTGCGTATCGCAGCCAGCATGGCAACGGCGCGCAAGCTGGCGACAGCTTAGGCCCGCGCGGCCGTCATCCTCGCGATGCGGGGATGATGGCCACGCCTGGACCCTGGGACCTACGCCGCTTTAGCGCACAGGGACGTCAGCTCCTTGATGTCGCCGACCGATTCAAGTTTGCGCACTAGCTCAACAATGCGTTCAGCCCGCTCTTGTGGCCACTGGGCAAACGCGCACAGCCACGGAATTTGTCGGCCACTTCGTCATAGCTCATGGGACTGGTCGGGCTTCCCTTGCCAAAGTCGGATCGCCCGCGAATACGCCGTCCGTCGCGCAAACGGATATCCAGGATAGTCGTCATTTTGTCGTAGCCGGCCGCTTCGGCTTCGGGGTGCACATGAAAATTCACTTTGTCGATCAACGCC
>JBDTGB010000106.1:0-4251 GCA_039937635.1 Burkholderiaceae bacterium
TGGACCAGCTTACCGCGACCAACAAGGCGACGATCGCGGCCGGACCGATGGCATTAAGTCCGCTGCGCAAGGGGCCCTTGGCCCATACGCCGCTTTGTACCCCTTTGTCGCGCCACAACATTGGCAAGAATCGGATTAAAAATGTGCCGGCACCGCTCAAAAAGACGACCCAGATCAAGACAGACGTACTCAAGGTACAATCCCCTTTTACAGTGAACGTTCCGCACAGAACTTCAAAAAACTACGCCCTGCGCCCACCCAGCAACGCGCCCGCCAACATGCCAACGCCGATTGCGCCATAGGCCGGTAAAACCCACAGACCAAGCAAGGTAGCCGCCGCGGCACCCGCCAGCACATAGACTGGTGCGATTTGACGTATCTCGAGCAACAATGCAAAAAACAGGGCGGGCAACACAAACCCAAGGCTCTGCGCTAAAAGGGCCGATTGCGCAATCCAGTCGCGCCCAAAAAACGCGCCCGCCGCCGTCCCCGACACCCAGGCCAGGTACGCGCCCAATTGCAGACCCGCATACCAGGCCTCACGCTCTTGTGGCGCCTGCCGGGCCATCTTGCTAATAGACGTGGCAAACACCTCGTCGGTCAAGCCCGCTGCCAGCACCGCAACCGGCAACCGTCGATATCGCCTATCGAGTTTTGCGACAAGTACGGGGCCGTAAAACAAATGGCGCAAGTTCATCAACAAGACGATTCCCACCACGCTGATCGCCGAGCTTCCGCTAGCCAGCAGGCTAATCAAAATGAATTGACTTGCTCCCGCGTAGACCGCAACAGAAATAAAAACAGCCGACAACGGCGATAAATCGGCATACACAGCCGACAAACCAAATGAAATCGCAATCGGCACGTAGCCAACGCCTATGGACGAGCTATCGATTAGTCCGCGTAAGAATGGATGCACTCGCATGGCAGATCAAAGAAAACTTATAACAAAAACACGTTACGGCGTAAACGCATCGATAAATATCGCCGGATCCACCCGAGTATTGTTCAAACTGATATTCCAGTGTAAATGAGGGCCGGTCGCGCGTCCCGTGGATCCCACATTGGCAATCACCTGACCACGCTTGACCGATTGCCCCACTTCGACTTTAAAAGCGGATAAATGGCAATACATCGTTATAAAACCTTGCCCGTGATCAATGAAGACAGTCTTTCCATTGAAGAAATAATCAGCCACGATCGTGACCGTGCCGTCAGCAGGCGCGTGAACCGGCGTACCCGAAGTCGCCGCAAAATCCAGCCCTGAATGTGGATTGCGCTCCTCGCCGTTGAAAAAGCGCCGCAAGCCGAAAGGACTGGATAGACGTCCAGGTACAGGTCTATCCAGAGCGATGTTGCTGGGAACGACCTTGCGAAACTGGTTATAAGCCGCCATCTGCTCTTTGTATTCCCGATCGAATCGTTTAAGCTGAGCTGGATCCGGATTAACCTGGCTTTTATTTTTAAGGGAGATATGCTGCTCTTTATACGCCCTGTACCCAATGTTGAAGGCCACCTGGCGCGCGCCGCGCGCATCAACCGCCTGCAAAGCGGCCGAGCCGACTGGCGTTTTTAACCCGATTCCAATCACGGCAACCCACTCGCGATTACTGTCGCGAACGACCATGACTTTGTGCCCCAAATAGGTAGCCGCCGGCGCTGCGGCTGTGTCGCCCAGCGCCACCACCGCAACGCCGCCCGGCACCGGATGATTCAGCAATTGGCTTAAGCTGCCTTGCGCGCCTGCCACTCCGTGCAAAAGCAACAAACCCGCAAATACCAACCAATGCCTTTTCATAATTCCTTGGCCAAATTAAAGCTTGTCCAGAGCGCCCGCACAGTGCTCACGATACAATGCGCCCGCCATGAAGTCTCAATTCGCGCTGACACAACGAAGCCAAGCGTGAATCGTGCGTCACCAACACCAACGTCGCGCCTTGCTCGCGATGCATGGAAAACATCAGGTCAATAATTTTAGCGCCATTTTGCTCATCCAGACTGCCTGTGGGTTCGTCTGCGAACAACAGCTCTGGCTGCACCACAAAGGCCCGCGCCAACGATACGCGCTGTTGCTCGCCGCCGGAAAGCGTCTTCGGGTAATGAAACAGCCGATCTTTCAGACCCACCCTTTCCAGGATGCCCTTCGCGGCCGCCAAAGCGGGCTTGCGCGCCAATTCGAGCGGCAACATCACGTTCTCCAACGCGGTCAGATTAGGCAATAAATGAAATGACTGAAAGACAAACCCGACATGAGCCGCTCTGACGGCCGCCCGCTGCTCTTCATCAAGCGCATATAAATCGCGTCCCAGCAGCTTGACCTGACCCGAAGTCGGAATATCAAGCCCCGCCAGCAGCCCCAACAATGTGGATTTCCCCGACCCTGAACTGCCCGTTATCGCCACGGCCTGACCAGGATCAATCGTGAAGCTGACCTTATCCAAAATGCTCAGGACCCCGGCGGAGTCGCTCACCTGCTGGCATAATTCATTTACTTCTATCGAAGGGGTGTAATCCATGCTGACTCGTTGGCGTCTTATAGTAGCCGTATTATGCTGGTTTCCATTATTTGGCGTTCAAGCCCGGGAACCCGTCCAGGCCGAACCAAGCTCCACCATCCTGGTTATAGGCGATAGCCTATCGGCCGAGTACGGTCTGGAACGCGGGGCCGGCTGGGTTTCACTTATCGCCAAAAAGCTAAGCGAAGGGAAACACGTCTACCGTGTGCAAAACTCCAGCATCAGCGGCGACACGACGGCCGGGGGCGTAACCCGCCTGCCGGATGCATTGAAACGGTATTCACCCCGCATCGTCGTCATTGAGCTGGGCAGCAACGACGCTCTGCGAGGCTTATCGTTAAACACGACCGAAGCCAACCTTGCAAAAATGATTCAACTGACCCAGCAATCAGGTGCACAAGCGATACTAGTCGGCATGGAAATTCCGCCCAACTACGGCCGCGAATATACATCGCAATTCACGCAGATGTTCACCACGCTGGCGCACCGGCATCACGCACGCCTGGTCCCATTTCTACTAAAAGGCATCGCCACGGATCGGCAACAATTCCAGTCTGATGGAATCCATCCAAACGAAGCGGCGCAACCGGTGCTGGCTAAAAACGTGTGGGCCGAACTGGAACCGGCTCTTAAACCGTAATTCGCCTTACGAGGCGGCTTCACCGGCCAGCGCCTTGCTGGCCTCGGGCAACATTTTCACCTTGGCCTGGGTGCGCAATGTTTTCAATACGGCTTCCTGCTCGGCCTGCCCCCAAGCCTGATTCAATTCCGTTGGCAGCGTAGCCAGCGAGGGGTCATTCGCCTTGCCCGGTTGGGCCTGCTCGATGCGCACAACGACATAACCCTGAGGCGCGCTGATGCCCACGTAGGTCGGCAAAGTCTTCACGGATGCTTTGAAAATGGCGTCGAGCACCAAACCGCCAACCCCTTGCGGGTTGGCGCGGCTAATCGTTGTCGGAACGCCGAATTTATCCGGCGCCTTGAAGCTGCTTTCTTTTTGGAATGCGGCCAAGGCTTGTTTGCCTGCGTCCGCAGCCGCCGTCAAAGCGCGTTCGGCAACAAGACGCTGACGTATAAGGTCGGTCACCTTGTCGAGGGGGGGAATATGGGCCGGCGCGACGCTGTTAACACGCACCACGATCATGGTGTCGGGTGAAATTTCAATAACACCCGAGTTCTGTTTTTCAGTGAGCGCCTGCGGAGTAAACAAAGCGCGACGCACCCGTGCGTCGTTAAGCACAGCAGCATCAGCGCTGGCCGACGCCGCATCCGCACCCACTTCACCAGCAGCAAGCAGACGATCACGCGCAACGCCATTCGCCGTTTTGACTTTAATCCCAAGCGCCTGAGACGCCGGCTCCAGGCTGCTGGAATTATCGTAAACCAAGCTCGTTAGCTTGGTGGCCATATCAGCAAACCGATCAGCGCCCATCTGCCGATGAATTTCAGCTTCAACCTTGCTCTTTGCCTGCTCGAACGTTTCGCCCGCCTGGGGTTGAACATCGTCTGCCTTGAAAACATGGTAGCCCTCGGGACCTTCGACAACCCCCGATACCTCGCCTTTTTTCAAAGCGAAGACAGCTTTCTCGACGGGGGCCGGCCAGGAACCATGCGTAATCCAGCCCAGTTTCCCGCCGTCCCTGGCGGTGCCCGCATCCTGCGACTCAATGCGGGCGATCTCGGCAAACTGATCTATATTGGCGGCCACCTTCTTGGCGATCTGATCAGCTTTTGC
>JBDTGB010000107.1:0-5186 GCA_039937635.1 Burkholderiaceae bacterium
CCTCATGCGGCGTCAGCACGCAGGGGCCAGCCACGGCCGCAAAAAGCGCGCGCGGATCGGGGCCGAAGACCGATAAAGCGTCGGCATCTAGCACCACATTGCGCCGCGTGGCAAGTGCTGCCATCGCGCATTGCCGGGTAAGATCGGACACGCCCGCTCCCGGCCCCACAACAATGGCGTTTTTCCGAGTATCGGCCAGTAAGCGCGCAAGACTATCCAAACCGTCAGCGTCGTTTAGGGGCTGAACCATGATGCTGGTCAGGGCGCTGGCATACACGGTCCAGGCCGATGCGGGGGCGGCCACAGTAACCAGGCCGGCGCCCACGCGCGCAGCCGCCATCGCCGACAAACGAGCGGCACCTGTCATGATCGCTCCGCCCACCACCACCGCATGTCCACGCTGGTATTTATGCCCGTCGGCTTGAGCCCAGGGATAGTCATCACACCATAATCCCGGATCGTTCTCATAGGCGCCAGCGTTGGACTGGTCCAGAACCGAAACCGGAATACCTATATCGGCAAGCGCCAGCTCCCCGCACAAGCGTCTGCCTGGGTACAAAAGGTGCCCGGGTTTTTTTCGAAAAAAGGTAACGGTGACATCGGCCGGCGCCGCCACGCCTTGCACCGCACCAGTGCGGCCATCCAACCCGGATGGAACGTCAACCGCGCAAATGGCGAACCGGCGCGCAATCAGCGCCTGGATAACGGCGCGCGCCGTGCCCGTGATGGGGCGCGACAGTCCCGCTCCAAACAGGGCATCAATCGCAAGTCCGGCGCCATCAAGCATTTCGACAGAAAGCGGCTCGACGGGTCCGGACCACAACGCCGCGTGGTAAGCGGCATCGCCAACGAGGCGATCCACGGAGCCCAGCAAACCCACCCGAACGGGCCAGCCAAGCCCCGCCAAATGCCGAGCCGCGACAAAACCGTCGCCGCCGTTATTGCCCGGTCCGCACAGAACGACTGCGGGCTGGCGCGACCAGCGTGCGCACACGGCATCGGCCACGGCTTTACCGGCCGCTTCCATCAGGTCTTTACCACTTGCGCCAAGGGCGACTGCGGCCCGATCGGCTCGACTCATTTCGTCGGGTGTCAACAATCTGAGAACGCTTGCGTCCATCTTTATTACCCTTCAGGGAATGAATTAAAGTCTAGCACGCACGCCAATCGGGCATGCTATGCTGACTCACGGTCGTGCCGATTCTTGGCCTTGCCTGATAAAAATCGAAAAATTGCCCATGTCTCCTATTATTTCAGTCTCCCACCTTGGCAAAACGTACGCGTCGGGCTTTCAGGCCCTGAAAAATATCAATCTGGATATCCATCAAGGCGAAATTTTCGCGCTGCTGGGCCCCAACGGAGCCGGAAAAACAACGCTAATCAGCATTATTTGCGGATTAACCAATCCGACCGAAGGTGTGGTGCTGGCCGACGGGCACGACATCATCACCGATTATCGCGCGGCCCGCACGAAAATAGGACTTGTTCCACAAGAACTGACCACCGACGCATTCGAAACTGTCTGGGCCACGGTTAGTTTCAGTCGCGGACTATTCGGCAAGCGCGCAAATCCGGGGCACATCGAAAAAGTGCTGCGCGACCTGTCTTTATGGGAGAAAAAGGACAATAAGCTGATTACCTTGTCGGGCGGCATGAAACGGCGTGTATTAATTGCCAAGGCCTTATCGCACGAACCTCAAATTCTTTTTCTGGACGAGCCCACAGCGGGCGTCGACGTCTCGTTAAGAAAAGAAATGTGGCAGATGGTGCGTGCATTGCGCGCGGGCGGCGTCACCATTATCCTGACCACTCACTACATTGAGGAGGCTCAGGATATGGCCGACCGGATCGGCATCATCAACAAAGGCGAAATCATTCTGGTTGAAGGAAAAAACGAACTGATGCGCAAGCTGGGCAAGAAACAGTTGATCTTGACGCTGCAAACCAGGCTGGACAACATTCCCGCCCGGCTCGAAACATACCGGCTGGGCCTGGCCGCCGAAGGCGATCGCCTGATCTACACCTACGACACCCAACACGAACAAACAGGAATCACCAATTTGCTTAAAGACCTGAACGACCTGCAAATCACCGTCAAGGACCTTCAAACCAAACAAAGCTCGCTGGAAGATATTTTTGTTCACCTGGTGAGCGAACCACAATGAATTTTCAGGCGATGCGGGCGATCTACCTATTTGAAATGGCGCGCACCTGGCGCACGTTGCTGCAAAGCATTATTGCGCCCGTTATCTCAACGTCTTTGTATTTCGTGGTGTTTGGCGCGGCAATTGGCGGGCGCATCAGCGAAATCGGCGGGATCTCGTACGGCGCGTTTATCGTTCCCGGCCTGATCATGCTGTCATTATTAACGCAAAGCATATCGAACGCATCGTTCGGAATTTATTTTCCAAAATTTACTGGCACCATTTACGAAATTTTGTCCGCGCCTGTTTCCTATTTTGAAATCATGCTTGGGTACGTGGGGGCCGCAGCGACCAAATCGATCATCTTGGGCGTTATCATTTTGGCCACCGCCGGATTTTTCGTGCCTTTACGGGTCGATCACCCTTTGTGGATGCTGCTGTTTTTAGTGCTCACGTCCATCACATTCAGTTTGTTCGGCTTTATTATCGGCATCTGGGCCGACGGCTTCGAAAAGCTGCAACTGGTTCCGCTTTTAATCGTGACTCCGCTAACCTTCCTGGGTGGCAGTTTTTATTCGATCGACATGCTGCCGCCGCTATGGCAGACAGTCACCCTGTTCAACCCGGTGGTCTACCTGATTAGCGGCTTTCGCTGGAGCTTCTACGGCATCGCCGATGTCAGTGTCGCTATCAGTCTGATCATGACGCTGGCGTTTCTGGCGCTGTGTCTGGGCGCCATCGCCTGGATTTTCAAGACCGGCTATCGCCTTAAAAGTTAAGTGAAACGGCTAATCGCGAAAGTTTTCAAACTGCAGGGGAAGATCGACATCGGTCTTGCGCAGCAGCGCGATCGCCGCCTGCAAGTCGTCGCGTTTTTTCCCGGAAACGCGCAGCTTGTCGCCGTTAATCTGCGCCTGCACTTTAAGCTTGGCCTCTTTCATGGCTGCGATCAGTTTTTTCGACACCGCCTGCTCAATACCCTGTTTGATGGTTATCTTTCGCCGCGCACCACTCACGTTCTGTAAAGGCTCGGCGACCTCGATGCAGCGCACATCAATTCCGCGCGCCGACAGGCGTCCGCGCAAAATATCCAGCATCTGGTCCAGTTGAAACACGCTGGGCGCGGACTGATTCACCACGAAGTCCTCCAGCTCGAACTCAGCGCCCACGCCCTTGAAGTCAAAGCGCGTCGCAAGTTCCCGTTCCGCCTGATCGACCGCATTGACGAGTTCGTGCTTATCAACCTGGGAGACCACATCAAAAGAAGGCATATCGTAAATCCTGTTAGGTAATGTTCATTCAATTAATCAACTGGAAAATATTCTAAAGCAAGCCCAGCAGTTGCATAATAAAGAGAACAGCAATGGCATACAGGATAGGCATGGGCAAACGTTCACGAGCAGTGGAACTTGCGCCAAAAGCAGCACGCCAACACGCGCCAACACCGGCTCTACATGATTGCTACAAACCCGCACGCGTGTAAAATTGATCCCTCTAAAACAGCCTCTTCGATTCCAGACCTTTCCGGGCAGTCCGCTGAGAGCATGTTTTCACTTGGCTAATATACCGTACCAATGAGCGATGCTCCCTTCAGTTTTAAAGAAATAGCGATACCCGCTTTCGGCCCATCATTGCTTTTCGGTATTGGCGAAGGCGCAATTCTGCCCGTTATTGCGCTTAGCGCCCGCGAACTCGACGCGTCAGTGGCCATAGCGGGGCTTATTGTGGGCCTGATCAATATCGGTTCGCTTTTCAGCAATATCCCGGCTGCGATGATCATTGATCGGTACGGCGAACGGCTTTCGATGATTGGTGCGGCCATATTTAGTGCGCTTGCACTAATCCTGTGTCTGATACCGGGCCAGATATGGCTTTTGGCGCTGGGCGTACTGATGATAGGCATAGCCTCCTCTGTCTTCCTGCTGGCGCGGCAAACTTTCCTTATCGAGGCCGTGCCTGTTTACATGCGTGCGCGAGCGATGTCCACGTTGGGCGGCACAATGCGCATCGGCATATTCGTCGGACCCTTTCTGGGCGCTGCCCTGATGCATTTTATGGGACTGCCGGGCGCCTATTGGGTTGCCATCATCGCAATGCTTAGCGCCGGTTTGCTCTCATTTGCCATACCTGAACTGGAAAATCGCCAACAATCGAGTGCGGGCCAAAGCACTCCAACCAAACTCATCCACGTTGCCCGGACCCATCTAAAGGTTTTTGCGACGCTGGGTTTCGGCATTTTACTGGTCAGCGCGCTTCGTTCTTCGCGCCAAATCGTCATACCGTTATGGGCCGACCAGCTTGGCTTAAGCCCAACCACCACATCAATCATCTATGGGTTGGTCGCCGCCATCGACATGCTGGTCTTCTACCCCGCAGGCAAGGCAATGGATCAGCGCGGCCGGCTTTGGGTAGCCGTGCCATCCGTGGTACTAATGGGATTCTCGCTAGTATTCATTCCGCTGACAACCGGCCTGATCAGTTTTCTGATCGTGTCAATGATGATGGGCTTTGGCAATGGTATCGGATCGGGGCTTATCATGACGCTGGGCGCAGATGCTTCGCCCAAAGCCGGGCGCACCCAGTTTCTGGGCATTTGGCGGCTTATTTCCGATGTGGGCGGCAGCGGCGCGCCGCTTTTGCTGTCTGCCGTCACCGCCCTGTTTTCACTGGCCGCCGGCATCGTGACAACAGGAGTACTCGGCTTTCTCGCCGCCGGTGTGTTCTGGCGCTGCTTGCCTCATACCAGGACGGCAAAAAAACAGTAGGCCTCGTTTTACGGTCACGTAGTTGCTTCGAAAGGAAACTTCATCATGAAACTTGAAGGATCATGCCATTGCGGCGCCGTGCGCTTCAGCCTGTCGAGCGCCTATCCCTACCCTTACCAACGCTGCTACTGCTCGATTTGCCGAAAAACCCAGGGCGGCGGAGGCTACGCCATCAATCTAAGCGGCGACTCCAGCACAATGAAGGTTACGGGTCGCGACAACATCACCATTTACCACGCCAAAATCAAGGGGAAAGGCAGCGGGCGCGCGCATACCA
>JBDTGB010000108.1:0-2464 GCA_039937635.1 Burkholderiaceae bacterium
TGCGACAGCGGATAGAGGCTTCGATCCGCGAAATAACCAAGTTGCGCGCCCAGGTTGAACCGAGCGCTCCGGGTTCGTTGCCCAATGATGGAAAAGTCATCGATGATATTCGAAGTTACGAATGAACTGTGGCTGCTCGATTGGGGCGATCTTTAAAGCAACCCAGCGAAAACTCTAATTGACATAAAGCAACGCCACGGGTTAAACACCTATCAGCTAAACGTCAGTAAAAAATCAGGTAAATGTCAGTATTTATCGAAACCTGCGCCTACTTGTAGGTACTGTCACACGCAACAGTACATGTCTATAACAGTATTTCGTGGAGTCAATATGAAGATTTCAGTAAAACAATTCGCTTATGCCCTTTGTTTTTCATTCGCGGTGGCGCAACCTGTGGCCGCACAAAACATATCCATAGGCACGGGCGGCACAGGCGGTGTTTATTATCCGATCGGCGGCGGCATAGCGTCGGTTCTGTCCAAACACGTCAAAGGGATGGAAGCAACCGCCGAAGTCACCGGCGGATCGGTTGATAATCTGAAGTTGATTGACGGAGACGTGGCCTACATCGGCATGGCCATGGCCGACGCGACTCAGGATGCTTACAAGGGGGAAAACAAATTCAAGGGTCACAAGGTTCCGTTGCGCACTCTGATGATCATGTACCCAAATCGCATGCATGTGGTCTCTGTCGAGGGTCGCAATATCAACTCGGTAACCGATTTGAAAGGCCGGCATATTGCCACTGGCTCGCCCGGAAGCGCGACCGAGGTCATGGCGCTGCGTGTGCTCGAAGCAGCCGGTCTGGACAAGGACAAGGACGTCAAGCGCGAGCGCTTAAGCGTGGCCGAATCAGTCAATGCCATGAAGGACAACAAGATCGACGCCTTCTTTTGGGTTGGCGGATTGCCAACCGCGGCAGTAACCGATCTTGCCAATACTCCGGGAACCAAGATAAAAATGATCGACCACGCGGATCTGGTGCCCGCAATGAACAAAAAATATGGCAACCTTTACATTGCCGACGTTATTCCAAAAGCAACGTATCGCGGCATGGATAAGGATAATCAGCAATCCACGGTTATGAACCTGCTTGTGGCTAGCGAAAAGATGGACGACAAAACGGCCTACAACATCATTAAGACGATTTTTGAACGGCGCGATGACCTGATCGCTGTGCACCGCGATGCCGCCGAATTCAAACTCGAGAACCAGAAGGCTGCGGCATCCCCGATTCCGTTCCATCCGGGCGCTGTTAAATACTTCGAAGAGCGTGGCGTCAAGTTTAATTAATTTCGTTGTTTTTCGATTCCCCAACCCGCATGTGGTTGGGGTTTTTATTTGATTTTTTCATATAACAAATCTGGGCGCGTTAATGCCGCCCAACCTCAAAGAAAGCAACATTATGAGTGAACAAATTACATCATCGCCAGGTACGGAAGCGACGGTCAGCAAAGAGGCATTGCTCAAGGCTGAGCAGTACATTGAAGAGGAAGAGGGCGCCGCGAACGTCATGACGGGATCGTTGGGTGCTTTTCTTACCGTCGTAGCCGTGGTGATGTCGGTGTTTCACATGTACAGCGCTTACGCCATTGTGCCGACGCAGGCTTTGCGTCCCGTGCACGTTGGCTTCGTATTGTTTCTGTCGTTTTTGATGTTCCCGATAGCCAAGCGGTTTCGTAACCGCATCGTCTGGTGGGACTGGCTCGCGGCGCTGCTATCGATCGGTATTGTGGTTTACCTGCTTATGGGCGGCGACGACTTCACGGATCGCAATACCTCGCCCAACGCTTGGGATATCTTTTTTGGCATCGCCCTGATTTTGCTGGTGCTTGAGGCAATGCGCCGCACGATTGGCTGGATTCTTCCCTTTATAACGATATGCTTTCTTTTATATGCGTTTTTTGGCGCTTATCTGCCACACCCCTGGACGCATAAAGGGTATGACATCGGACGCGTCGTGGGCTTTATGTACATGACGCTTGAAGGTATTTACGGTGTCGCGGTCGACGTGTCTTCGTCACTGATTATATTATTCACGATCTTCGGAGCCTTTCTGCAGTTCTCGGGGGCGGGCAAGTTTTATATTGATTTCTCGTTTTCGGCCATGGGCGGCAAGCCAGCGGGGGCTGGCCGTACCGTGGTGCTTGCTTCGTTCCTTCTTGGAGGGCCTTCGGGTTCGGGCGTTGCCACTACCGTGACGCTTGGCACAGTGGCTTGGCCTATGCTGTCTAAAGTGGGTTATGAACGTAATGCAGCCGGGGGTCTGCTGGCGGCAGGGGGACTGGGCGCAATTATCTCGCCTCCGGTGATGGGCGCCGCCGCGTTCATCATTGCCGAGTTTCTAAAGATTTCTTATCTTGACGTATTGCTGATGGCAATAATCCCGACCGGCTTGTTTTATCTTGCATTATTTTTAATGGTTGAGATTGACGTACGCAAATACGGAATGGGTCAGACGGTC
>JBDTGB010000109.1:0-5672 GCA_039937635.1 Burkholderiaceae bacterium
CTTTAAAGAGACGTTTTATCGTCTGTCTACATAACGAGGTGTTCCATGTCCGACACAATTACTCAACCGCGCATGCCCATGTGGCAAGAAGCAATGACCGCCAGCGGCGATTCGCGCGGTCATCGTGGAAAGCCTGATTGGACCGATATTGTTTTCTTTCTGGCGCTGGCCTCCGGCGCCGCCTATGTGCTGTCGAGCTTTGGCGGCAGCATGGATTATTACGAGAAGATAATTCTGGTGGGCGCAGTGGCGGCGTTTAGCTGGCTGGCCTGGTTGTGGCGTCCTGTGCGGGCCCTGATGATCGCCAGCGGTTTGACGGCCTTGTTTGCAATTTGGCTTTATAGCAATGGCGGCGGCCTGGGTCAGGGCGATCTTTCGCGCGCGGAAAGTGTTTTCTTCCTGAAATATTTGTTTTCGTCGCAGTCGGCCATCTTGTGGATGTGTTCACTCTTCGTGCTGGCTGCCGTGTGTTACTGGATCGGTATTTTCAGCAAAACTGCGGCCTGGCTTGGCACGGTGCTGACATGGGGCGCTGTGTACGCCGGATTGACGGGTTTGCTGGTGCGTTGGCGCGAAGGCCATTTGATGGGTCCTGATATTGGTCATATCCCGGTTAGCAATCTGTACGAAGTATTTGTTTTGTTTTCCTTAATCACTGCCTTGTTTTATCTTTATTACGAGCGGCGTTACGCAACGCGCGCGTTGGGTGGTTTTGTATTGCTGGTGATTAGCTCCGCGGTTATTTTCCTACTGTGGTATTCGTTCACGCGTGATGCGTTCCAGATTCAGCCACTTGTGCCAGCGCTTAAAAGTTGGTGGATGAAGCTGCACGTCCCGGCTAATTTTATTGGCTACGGCACCTTTTCACTGGCTGCCATGGTCGGGTTCGCCTATCTGGTGAAAGAGCATGGCCAGACCGTATCGCGAACCAAGCTGTTGCCTATTTTCATACTGGGCGCGGTTTTGTGCGCGGAGCCTATGGTATTTGGCTCCACTAAAGAGCTATCGCCGATATGGATGCTTTATTTTGGGATAGGCGCGATCATCGTGGGCGGAATTCTGGCGTTGCGCAAGCCCATTGCCGATAAGTTGCCCTCGCTCGATATTCTTGACGACATCATGTATCGTGCAATTGCTGTTGGTTTTGCGTTTTTCACTGTGGCCACCATTCTGGGCGCCCTATGGGCCGCCGATGCCTGGGGCACGTATTGGCAGTGGGACCCCAAGGAAACCTGGGCGCTGATTGTCTGGCTTAATTACGCCGCCTGGTTGCACATGCGCTTAATGAAGGGTCTGCGCGGCACTGTGGCTGCTTATTGGGCGTTGGGCGGCTTGTTGGTCACCAGCTTTGCGTTCCTGGGCGTTAACATGTTCCTGTCGGGCCTGCATTCTTACGGCGAACTGTAAGAACGGCAAGAGCTGCAAAAAGTGTAAACCGCCGTGCTGACGCGCTTCAGCGTTGCAGGGCTGCGGCGATCGGCGGCAACACTGTCTCGTCCGCGAACAGGCTTTCCAACGTTTCGCGCGGACGCACCAAGTGGTGTTGCCCGCCGTCGACAATAACTTCGGCCGCGCGCGGCCGGGTGTTGTATTGACTTGCCATGGCGAAGGAATAGGCCCCGGCCGACATAATGGCCAGCAAGTCTCCCTGTTTTAGCGCAAGCTCCCTGTCGCGCGCCAGCCAGTCGCCGCTTTCGCAAATAGGACCCACGATATCGTAGGTGGCAACGGGTGTTGCATGATCGTTGTTGCGTGGCGCAACGGCTTCGATGCTGTGCCATGCGTTGTATAAAGTCGGTCGAATAAGGTCGTTCATGGCGGCGTCGACAATCGCAAAATTTTTGGCGTCGCTGTATTTCAGGTATTGCACCGTGGTCAGCAACACGCCTGCATTGCCGACCAGCGACCGTCCAGGTTCCAAAATGATTTGCAGATGGGCAAGTCCGCGCGCCTGCAGCCGTTCGAACACGCTATCGAGCAGCACCTTTGGCGGCAATAGCGTCTCGTTGGTGTAACGTATGCCAATCCCGCCGCCCAGGTCCAGATGCCGGATGTGGATGCCGTCCTTGACCAGCGCTTCGATAAGCGTCAACAGTTTGTCGATCGCGTCAAGATAAGGGCTGACTTCGGTAATCTGCGAGCCAATGTGGCAATCGACCCCCACCACCTTCAGACTTCTCAGGGTGGCCGCCCGCCGATAGACCGCCGGCGCGGCGTTGATGGCGATGCCGAATTTGTTCTCTTTCAGACCGGTGGAGATGTACGGGTGGGTATGGGCGTCCACGTCCGGATTGACGCGTAGCGAGACCGAGGCGATCACACCCGCCTGCCGGGCAACGTCGGCCAGCGTAGTCAATTCCGCCTCGGATTCGACGTTGAAGCATTTAACGCCGGCTTTGAGCGCAGCCCGCATCTCCCATTCCTGTTTGCCCACTCCCGAAAATACGATTTTGGATGGATCTCCCCCTATGGCCATGACGCGCGCCAATTCGCCACCCGACACGATATCGAAGCCGGCGCCAAGGTGTTTGAATTCGTTTAGCACGGCCAGGTTCGAGTTGGCCTTCATGCCATAGCAGATCAACACGTTGCGCTCGCCCACGGCGTCGCGATAGGTTTCCCAGGCATCGCGCAGGGCCTGGCGCGAGTAAACATACAAGGGAGTGCCGAATTGGGCGGCCAAGTCCGTTAGCGGAACATTTTCGGCGTTCAAAACCCCGTTGTGAAATTGGAAATGGGCAGCAACAGTCATTGTGATTAATCGTCAGCAAAGTTAATCAAGGCAAGCCTGGCTTGCCGAGTGTTGATCAGATTAGCGGGGTTGCACCGGTGCTGGAACAGCGCCAGGTGTTGCCGCGTTTGGATCCGGTGTGTCGGGCTCTCCGGCCTTGGGCAAGGCGGTCGTGGGCGGCGTCGTCAGCGATGCGTCGGGGGGCGGTGGCGGAGCTGGATAGAGTGGGCCTTTATAGCCGCACGCACTTAGCGCTGAAATCAATGTAATGCCCGCCATCGTGCGAAATGCGGGCCCAAAAAAAGTTGTGCTGCGATGTGCCTGCATGACAAAGTTCCAGGGTCAAGATGGGTTGCGGTCAAGGACGGTGGTCAATAGTGAACCGGCTGGGTTTGGGCCGCGCCGCCCGAATTATCTGTCTTGGTCGTGCTGCTTAACTGATTAAGCAGAGCGCCAATTCCGTCGCCGCCGCTGGGGGCCGTCGTGTCGGAGGCAGAAGGCAGTCCGACACGGGCCACTGCTTGCCCGGGCGGAAATTCTGAAAAGTAGAAGTCGCCATCGACTTTGGTCAGACCTTCGGGCATGGGATCGGGCGGCGTTTCGGGCTGGCCTTTCAGTGCGAAGCGCATGTAATCCAGCCAGATGGGAAGGGCGGCGCCGCCCCCGGTTTCGCGAGTTCCGAGCGATTTGGGTTGATCGAAGCCCATCCAGGCGATACCGACGAGCTTAGGTGTAAAGCCGGCAAACCAGGCGTCGTGCGAGTCGTTCGTTGTCCCGGTTTTTCCGCCGATGTCGTTGCGTTTAAGTTCGCGGTGCGCGCGGGCTCCCGTGCCGTAGGTGGCAACGCCACGCAGCATGTCGTCCATGACGTAAACCGTGCGCGGGTCGATAACGCGCGCTGCGGCGTCGCCTGCGACGATAGGCTTGGCCTGCATGATTGTCTTGCCGTTGCTGTCGGTCACGTGATCAATCAAGTAGGGCGGCACGCGATAACCGCCGTTGGCAAATACAGAGTAGGCGCCGGCCATTTGCAGCGGAGTCACGCTGCCCGCGCCGAGCGCCATGGGAAGCACGGCAGGCTGACGATCACGATCAAATCCGAAACGCGTGATGTAGTCTTGAACGTATTTGGGTCCGACGGCTTGCATGATCCGAATCGATATCATGTTTTTCGACTTGTACAGACCCTGGCGCATGGTAAGCATGGGGCCGTATTCGTTGCCGTAGTTTTTAGGCGCCCATGCTTTTGAGCCGGTTTGCGCGGCTGTTAGCGCGAAAGGTTCGTCGGAAATTTGCGTGGCGGGCGTCAAGCCGCGTTCGAGTGACGAGGCATAAACGAAAGGCTTGAAGCTTGAGCCTGGCTGGCGCCACGCCTGCGTAACCCGGTTGAAATTGCCGTCCTCGAAACTGAAGCCTCCGACCATCGCCTGAATGGCGCCGTCTTGAGGCCGGTCGGAAACGAAGGCCGCTTGCACAGTCGGCATGTTGATTATTTCCCAGTGGTCATCGTTTTTGTGCACGTAGACGACGGAACCGCGTTGCAGCCGGGTATCTGATTTGGCGTTTTTCACCAAGGCCCGGGCGATGATGCGCAACGCGCCTTTGTCGGTGATGTCTATGGTTTCCTGGGAAGATCGCGCCACCGTGACTTTGCTAGGGCTGGCCGATAACACGACGCCCGTTAGAAGGTCCCCATTGTCGGGATAGTCTTCTTGCAAATCGTCAAGTACGCCATCGAGCTTGTCGGCGTCTTTTTCGATCCCTTCGGGCAAATCAATGTTGTCCTCGGGGCCCGGGTACACGGAACGGCGCGTGTAGTCCAGGATTCCATCGCGCACGGCGTTGTAGGCGACTTCTTGCGCCTTCGAATCGACAGTGGTGTAGATATTGAATCCCCGCGAATAAACATTGTCCTGATACACGCTGTATAAAAGCTGGCGCGCCAGTTCGGCCACGTAATCGCCATGCACGGAATAGGTTCCATTGGGGCTGCCGGCGGCCGACCGGATGGTGATCGGCTGTTCGGTGGCCTGTTTGTATTCAGCGTCGGTTAAGTAGCCAAGCGCTTTCATGCGACCCAGCACATAGCTTTGTCTTACCTTGGCACGTTTCAAGTTGGCGATTGGGTTAAAGCGCGATGGAGCTTTTGGAATACCGGCCAGCATGGCGGCTTCGGCGGCAGTGATTTCCGACAGTGGCTTGCCGAAGTAGGTGCGGCAGGCGGCGGCGAACCCATAAGCCCGGTGACCCAGGAAAATCTGATTCATGTATAAATCGAGGATCTGATCTTTGGTCAGCGTGGCCTCAATTTTGAACGTGAGCAGCAATTCGTAGAACTTGCGCGTATAGGTCTTTTCCGATGAAAGATAAAAATTGCGGGCCACCTGCATGGTAATCGTGCTGGCGCCCTGTGTTTTGGACATATGCGTTATGTTGGCGACAAGGGCGCGTGCAACGCCCGACCAGTCGATTCCTCCGTGCTGATAGAAGCGATCATCTTCAGCGGATAAAATGGCCGATTTCATCACGTCAGGGATTTCGTTGAAACGTAACACGTTGCGCCGTTCTTCGCCGAACTCGCCGATCAGCACTCGGTCGGCGGTATACACGCGCAACGGCACCCGTGGGCGATAATCAGTCATGGCGCTCAGGTCGGGCAAGTTCGGCCACGCCAGCGCTAACGCCAAGGCGCCAAGCGCCGCCGCGCACAGGCCCAACCCAGCAACGAATATCGCCGTTTTCAGGAAAAGGCGTCGTAGCCACGGATTGGCTGGCTGGCTGGAATTACTGCGGGGAGAATTAGAGGAACTCATTACGGGCAATTTTAAGTCTAACCAAGGCTAGACCATAATTTACACACGAGGTTTATGTAACCAAGTTATGCAGTGTAGCGGCTATTGCAGGATTGCAAGTGAGATAATACACAAATGAATGATTCTCC
>JBDTGB010000110.1:0-4478 GCA_039937635.1 Burkholderiaceae bacterium
GCGCTGCATCATCTACACCACTTTCTGGCTGATCGGCAAGCGGATGGCGCCGAAATTTATCCCGGCGATCCGTTTCGCGCGCTTAACATGGTGCCGCCGAACGCCGTGCAGGTGATTATTCTGGGACAAGATCCCTATCATGGCCCCAACCAGGCGCAAGGCCTGGCGTTTTCTGTGCCCGACACCTGCCGCTGCCCGCCCAGTCTACGCAATATTTTCAAAGAACTGGCGCTGGAATATCCGGAACAGGCCGAACCACAACGCCACGACCTGACGCGCTGGGCCAAACAGGGGGTGTTGTTGCTAAACGCGGTTTTGACGGTTGAAGCGCACCAACCGGCTTCCCACATGAGAAAAGGCTGGGAACTGATTACCGATGCGATTATTCAGCATGCGGCGCGCGCGCCGCAACCAAAGGTATTCATGTTGTGGGGCAATTACGCGCAGGCAAAACAGGCGCTGCTGCCCAGCACCGCCATTGCGCCCCGGCAGGTGCTTATTGCCAACCACCCATCGCCGCTATCGGCCCAACGCCCACCCAGGCCGTATATAGGCTGCCAACATTTCACGCAAGCCAACGCGTGGCTGCGGCAGCATGGTCAGACAGGAATCAATTGGCTCGATAATGCCGTTGTTGCATCGCAGCAACACGGGGTTTACGCGCATAGTTAAAACGAACTATACTGCGGCCACTGCATTTTCATAGCGGCGACATTCTTTCACAGCTACATTGTCTGTGTCATAGCAGTTGACTGGTTCTTTCAGCACCCATGTCGTACGCCATCGCTCCCTGACCCCCGAGCCTTTCCGTTGCCTGTTACCTCGGTACACGCTGCATTTTAGGTTGATTGGTCGGCACGATGCTCCAACCAACCTGCGCAAAAGGCGTCACTTTTGCCTGCGCTCGTGTATGCGCCGTTTAACCGGCAAAGGATCACGCATGTCTTTTGAAACTCTAGGTCTCGCACCTGCCCTTTTATCCGCCATCGAAAAGGCGGGTTTCACCAAACCCACGGACGTCCAAGAAGCCGCCATACCCAAAGCGCTGGCAGGCATGGACCTGATGGTTTCTTCGCAAACAGGCAGCGGCAAGACCGCCGCCTTCATGCTGCCCGCATTAAATCGTATTGCCGAGACGCCCAATAAGGGCACCGGTGTACAGGTGCTGGTCTTGACCCCCACCCGCGAATTGGCCATGCAGATAACCGATGCAACCCGCGTATACGGCGCGCATCTGAAAGACCTGCGCACGGCAACCGTCGTCGGCGGCATGCCTTACGCCGCCCAACTGAAGGCATTGTCGCGCCGCGTCGATGTGCTGGTCGCGACGCCGGGACGCCTGATCGATCACCTGAACTCCAAACGCGTTAATTTGTCGACGGTTCACACCCTGGTTTTGGACGAAGCCGATCGCATGCTGGATATGGGCTTTATCGAAGACATCGAAACGATAGTCAGCCGCACACCCGCCAACCGCCAGACCTTGCTGTTTTCAGCCACGCTGGACCACACAATTACCCGTCTGGCTGGCAAAATGATGCGCAGCCCGCTGCAAATTGAAGTGTCGGGCCATAAACAGCAAAACACCAGCATTACCCAGACCCTGCTTTACGCTGATGATAACGGCCACAAAATGCGCTTGCTCGACCACTTGTTGCGCGACACCACACTGGACCAGGCGATTATCTTCACGGCCACTAAACGCGGCGCGGACGACCTGGCCGATAAGCTTTCAGATCGCGGTTTTTCCGCCGCCGCGCTGCATGGCGACATGAATCAGCGCCAACGCACACGCACGCTTGGCCTGCTGCAACGGCATCAATTGCAAATTCTGGTCGCCACCGACGTCGCTTCGCGCGGGATCGACGTGCAAAGCATCAGCCACGCCATCAACTACGACCTGCCGATGCAACCCGAAGATTACACCCACCGTATCGGCCGCACAGGCCGCGCAGGCCATAGCGGCCTGGCATTTACCTTGGCCGTTCACTCCGAACGCGGCAAGATTCGCCGCATCGAACAATTTATTGGCCAACCTATTCCTATTCACGTCATCGAAGGCCTGGAACCCAAAAAGACGGCACGGCCCAGTTCTTCCGACCGCGCCGACAACGGCGGCAAACGGTTTGGCGGCAACAGCCGCAGCTTCGGCGCCAATGGTCGCGGCGGTTTCGGCGGCGGTAAACCCAGCTTCAGCCACAAACCGGGATTCGGCGGCGGTAAACCGGCGTTCGGCCACAAACCGGGCAGCGATCGGCCTGAAACGGGCGATCGCAAGAGTTTCGCGGGTCATGGAGAGGAACGCAGCCGCAGCTTTGCAAATCGCGCGGACGAACGCAGCCATAGTTTTTCAGACCGTAGCGAACGCCCTCATAGCGATCGGCCGGCGCGGGCCAATCGGGCCGATTTCTCGCGTAAAAGCGTAAGCGGTCAACCAGGCGCGCGTCCCACAACACGGGCTCGTTCCGTCCCTGCGCGAGCAGGCGCTCCTCGCACCGCGTTCGCTGGCCGGCCGTCCATTGCCGAGATTGGCGACAAGGCCGCTTAACTCAGCACCCGTCGTCAGCAAGCAATTGCGCTTGCAATAAAAATTACGCCGAGTGGAGAAATCCATTCGGCGTAATTTTTACTTTATATGCAGCCACTCTGAAAGCCGAGCCGGACAGGAAGATACTATGCGTCTTCTTCGAGCTCTTCCCACTTTTCAGCACTGGCGCCTGCCAACGCGCGCACGCGCTCTTCGTCTTTCCCGAATTCAGCGGCTGAGCCCTCGTAAACGATCGCGCCGTCGTCCAGCACATACGCGCGATCGGCGACCTCGACAGCGGCACGCACGTTTTGCTCGATCAGCAAGACCGATGTGCCTTCGTTGCGAGCGGACACAATCACTTTGAAGACGTCCTGAACAATCAAGGGAGCCAGGCCCTGCGATGGCTCGTCAAGCATCAGCAGCCTGGGATTCAGAAGCAGCGCCCGGGCAATAGCCAGCATTTCCTGTTCACCGCCCGACAACTGCCGACCCTTGTTGGTTTTGCGTTGCGCCAGACGCGGAAACAGCTCGTAGACGCGCGCGATATTCCATGGCCCCGGACGATCGACCGGTACCCTCAAATTTTCGTCAACCGTCAGATTCGCGAATATGCGCCGGCCTTCGGGAACAAAACCCACACCCAGACCCGCGATGCGATACGGGGGCGACTGCGTGGTGACATGGTCGAATATTCGAACCGTCCCCTCGCGCGCGGGCGTCAAACCCATAATGCTGCGCAGCGTGGTCGATTTGCCCGCGCCATTGCGGCCCAGCAAAGTGACCAGTTCGCCTTCGTTGACAACCAGACTGACGCCATCAAGAATGTGGCTTTTGCCATAAAAGGTATGCAGACCTTCGACTTCCAATGCTTTCATGCAACCTTCCCCAAATAGGCCGCCTGGACCCGTTCACTGGCGGCGATCTCATCGGGAGTGCCTTCATCCAGCACAGCCCCTTCGGCAAGCACAGTGATGCGATCGGCCAGGTTAAAGATAACGCGCATATCGTGCTCAACCAGCACAATAGTCAGCTTCTGCTTTTTATGCAATTTACGAATCAGCATCGAGGTGCTGTAGGTCTCGTGAGCGCCCATGCCCGCCGTGGGTTCGTCCAGCAGCAGCAATCGCGGCTTGAGCGCGAGCGACATCATGATTTCCGTTGCGCGCTGGTCGCCATGGGAAAGCTCGCCCACCAACCGGTTGGTGTGCTCGGTCAGGCCGCCCTGTTCGACAAGCTCATCGATGCGCGCCCTGATTTGGACATCAAGCGCCCGATTCAGCCACGGCCGAACCCGCAGGCCCAGCGACAATTCGACCGGAATACGCAAATTTTCGCGCACGGTCAGTTCCGGAAAGATCTCGGTGATCTGAAACGTGCGGGCCATTCCCAACGCAACCCTTTTATGCGGTGGAAGCTCGGTAATATCCTGGCCTTCGAGCACAATGTGTCCCGCCGTCGGTTTGAAGAACCCGCTGATCAGATTAAAGAATGTAGTCTTGCCCGCGCCATTGGGACCGATCAGCGCGCGCAACTCACCTTGTTCAACCTTCATCGAAACGTTGTCGACAGCGATCAGACTGCCGAAATGCTGCGACACATTTTTTACCTCAAGCATGCTCATGACACCTTCCTTCGAACGATGCCAAGCACGCCGCGTGGGAAAAACAACACGATCAGCACAAAGAGCATTCCAATAAAGAACATCCAGTTTTGCGTGTAGCTGGACACGTAATCCTGCAAAGCCACATAAATAGCCGCACCCACCAGAGGCCCCCAGAAAGAGCGCATGCCGCCGATCACCGCCATGATCACAATGTCGCCGGACAGCGTCCAATGCAGCGTATGCGGGTCGGCAAAATTATTCAACAGCGCATACAAGGTGCCGGCCAGGCTGACAAAAAAGCACGAGATCACAAACGCCAGCCAGATGTGGCGTTCGACCGGAATG
>JBDTGB010000111.1:0-7199 GCA_039937635.1 Burkholderiaceae bacterium
GTCCCACCAATTAACGCGATCTGAGAACCGCCATCGGTTGCCTGAAAAAAAAGGAATAATCGCTTCTTTCTCGACTCCTGAGGTCAAAATTTTCAGCGGGTTGATCATTTGTTGCGCGGCCTCGTATTCGGCAATGGCGTGCAGAAACGGAGGGGACGCGTTGGCGTCTTCAAGCTGCGATGACCATTGTTTTTTTTCCTGGATATAGCGCTCGTACAGTCCTGACTTTTCAGCATCTGATTGCGCTTGATCGTTCCATAGCTTGAATTGTTCCGCAACTTTTCCAACCGGAACGTTTTGAATAGCGTCAATGGCTTCTGTCGTCCATGCCGCGTGAACGATTCGAATATCAGCCCGAACGAGTGCTATGGGCAATGAAAGTAAAAATTCCCTTACAGTTTCACGTTGTTCGGGCAAAACACGCTGGAAGGGCGCGTAGAACCGAAGATCATTCTCGTAGCGTTCATCAAAAAACCAGCCCGAACCATCTTTGACGTCGTCCGTTAACAGATTGATTTCGTGATTGCCCAGTATTGAGTAAGCGTTATTTTGTTCGATCAGGTGCTGAACCAGCCGGATAGCGCCGTAACTATTCGGGCCGCGATCGCACAAATCGCCTACGAAAACAAGTTTGCGGTCGTCGCGGTGACGGCCATTTTTATCGTAGCCCAGTTGAGCCAGCAAGTTTGAAAGTGCACTTAGTTCGCCGTGAATGTCGCCCACAATATCCAGGGGGTTAGCGGGCAGGGCTTGTACCAAGCGCAAAATTGACATGGCAGCAAAAGCGCCTTCAAGCCGCCATTGTAAGAAGCGAAACTCCGTAGACGACAATACCAACGCCTGCAACTCGGGTAAGCCGCAAATCACGTTTCTTCAGAGCGAAGCCGGCTGCCAGACCTACTAGGTGCAACGCGAAAGTGGTCAGCATGAATCCCGCAACAAATGCGATGACGCTGCCTGGAGCTGATAATTCCGATCCGTGCGCGAGCCCATGAAATAGGGCAAAAAAACCCACAAGCGCGGCTCCTGCCCATATTGGCATTGAAAGTCGAGTAGCGATGAGTAAACCCAAGATGAATAAAGAGACGATGATCATGGGTTCCGTGGCCGGCAGGGAAACGCCCGATAGGCCAAAAAACGCGCCAATCAGTAATAAGCACAGAAAGCTTACAGGTGTCCAAACGGCCTTGCGAACGCTTGAATAAGTTAAAGCGCTCCAGAGTCCGACGGCAAGCATGGCAAACAGATGATCGAAGCCGGTCAAAGGATGGGCAAGTCCCGACAGAAACAGGTTGTTGGCAATTTCGTGGCCTGGATGAGCCAGAGCCACCCCTGACATTGCAAGGAGACCGAGTGCGCGAAGGCCGAAAAGACCGATGGAACGAATACGAGAATAAGCTGCCATAACCGACTCCTAAAGTTCATTCAAGATTGTAACCTGCGCGTTATTTTGACACGAGCCGGTTTTAAAATCCGTACAGCCGCGCGGGATTGTTGACCAGAATTTGTTTTTTGATCGACGCTTCGGGAACCCAGCGGTGCAGGGTGTTAAGCAATACGCCATCATTCGGAACGTCGGCAGCGTTGAAATAATTAATGTGCGGCCAGTCCGTTCCCCATACTACATGATCAAGGTTTGCCTTCAACACGCTTTTTGCGAAAACGTCAATATCGTTGTATTCCGGCCTTTCATTGCTGTTGCGGTCGGCACCCGAAATTTTCGTCCAAACGGCACCTTCCTTCATCAGCTCGCATAACTTTCTGAAACCGGGGTTGTCAGCGCCCAGAGCCGTATTCATGCGCCCCATATGATCGATAACCAATGGAATCTTTAAGCCTTTGAATCGTGGGGCGAGTTCGATCAGGTCGGGTGCGTGTATCCAGATCTGGGCATGCATTCCCAGCTCGCTCATTATCGGAGCCAGTGTCTCCAAAGCCGAAAGCCCCACCCCGTTCTTGTACACCGCCTGGCCATTCAATCTGTACAGATGAATCTAAGCCCGCTAACGCCGGCGGAGCGTAGGGATTGCAGCGTTGCCGCATTCGCGCGCTCGTCGCATACGGCCACCGCTCGCAACCGGTCGGGGTATTTTTCAAGCGCATTCAGGACGGATCGGTTATCAGTGCCGCAGGTGCTGGCGGTGACCAGTACGCCGCGTTGAAAGCCCAGCCGATTCAAGTGCCGGATGAAACGTTCAACGCCATTTTCAGGCGGAGTATAACTGCGCTCATCGGCCAGCGGAAATTTGTCATAGGGGCCGAATACGTGTGCGTGTGAATCGCAGGCATAGCCGGGAACGGTGAAGCCGATTTTCTGAAACGAGTCGATCGGCGGACAACAGGCGTTGGACACGGGTTGGTTCGTCATGGGCATTAGTTTGTTCGCAATTTTCCTTCGGCGTTCAATTCGCCGGCAGTGACGTCTTCATTCCTGATCAGGGTCATGAATTCTTCGGGATTCGACGCCTTCGCCGTGCTGCCCAAAGTGCTTAGAATACGTTGTACGGACGCATCGGTGGCCGCCTTTTGCAACGCTTTGTTCAATACGTCCACCACGGGTGTCGGCGTGTTCACGGGAACGAGCAAACCGGTGACCGTGGACAGATCCAGCCCTTTTATCCCCGATTCTTCCAGCGTGGGCACGTCCGGCAGGGTAGGCACTCTATGCGCCGTCATGACTGCCAGGGCTTTCAACTTGCCGGACTTCAATTGTGTCGCGGAGCTGCTGAGCTGATCGACAACCATGTCGATTTGATTGCCGAGTAAATCGACCAAGGCGGGACGCGATTCCGCCCGCTCCCGGCTTGTTTTCCACCACCACCGAGACGCCGAGGATTTTTTGCAAGGCCGGAGCGATGGCCCGGGCTGTAATATCCAGATTGCCGCCGGGCGCGAAAGGCACGATCATCGCAATGGGTCTGTCTGGATAAGCGGCAAAAGAGGGGGAGCATGCGGCCGTTGCGGCAATTAGCATAAACAGCTTAAATGCATTTCGAGTAAACATTAGAGTCTCCAGCATTAAGTTTTTAAACTAAAGCGCGTGCGTGCGGGTTTATGTCGCGTAGGAAGGATCCAGGCGATCGAGTTGTCTAAGCAGCGCCGGCCATTCCATCAGACCGTAAGGGCGCCGTGTGCCGGGCTGGTAGTTGTTCCAGGTTTCTTCCAGTGTTTTCCGATCCACTTGCTTTAGTGGAGTATTGCAGGCCATGGCCGCCAATTGAGCGCGACACGACACTTCAAGTCTATGGAGCCAGTTGAAGGCTTCGCCGATACTTGCCCCTACTGTTATAGCGCCATGGTTTCTCAAGATTAGAGCTTCGCTTTTCCCTAAGTCTCGAACCAGGGACTCTTTTTCAGCTTCGTTCAAAACCACGCCAACGTAGTCGTGATAACCGATTTTCAAAAAGCGCATAGACGTCTGACTGATGGGCAACAGGCCGCATTCCAGCGCCGAGACGGCCATCGTCGCCCAACTGTGTATGTGAATGACGCATTTGACGTCGTGCCGCGCTTCGTGGATGGCGCTGTGGATCACGTAGCCGGCCTTATTGATTCCGTAATCAAGGTCGCCAAAATCCGGCTTGGCCAGTATGTCGCCCCGCAGGTTGATCTTGATCAGGCTGGACGCCGTGATCTCTTCGTACATCATGCCGTAGGCGTTAATTAGAAACGCACCCTCTTCGCCGGGAACGCTCGCGGAAATATGATTGGCGATCATGTCCGACATGCCGTAGAGCTGAACCAATCGGTAGCAGGCGGCCAGGTCGACGCGCGTTTGCCATTCTTCGGGCGAGCATTTGCCTTTCATGGATGAAATTTTCAACTCGTGACTTTTCATGGCGGCCTTCAAAAGAGGATCGAATGAACTTTACGCGTGAATGGCGGCGCACACTGGATGGTCAATGTGCAAGGGGTGTTCAATTGAGTTAAGTGCCTATTTACCGATGCAGAAGCTGGAGAAGATTTCGCCCAACAGATCATCACTGGTGAACTGGCCGGTAATGGAGCATAAATCGTTATGCGCCAGTCTAAGTTCTTCGGCGAAGAGGTCAAGTACGCGATCATCGTGGCCGGCGTGTTCGTTTGCCAGGGTCAGGTGGCTGCTGGCGCCGGTAAGCGCATGCAGATGGCGTTCACGCGCCAGCCAGGGGGATTCAGCGGCTGGATTCCAGCCGGCAATGCCAAGCAGCTTTTGTCGCAGGTCATCCAGCCCTGCGCCGGTTTTTGCCGAAATATAAATGGCATCGCCGGTTGTCGCCGTCCTACTGCCGGTTTGTTCGCCGTCCAGCAAATCGATCTTGTTAAACACCGTTAACGCTGGCGTTCGCGCCGGCAAGCGCGGCGTAATGGCTGAATCGAACGGCTCGTTACACGTGCGCACGTCCCGCAAGTGGATAATGACATTCGCTTTTTCGATCTCGGCCCAAGTTCGGGCGATGCCGATGCTTTCCACCTCGTCGTTTGTATCGCGCAGTCCCGCTGTATCTATAATGTGTATTGGTATGCCTTGAATGTGAATCTGCTGGGTCACTTTATCGCGAGTGGTACCCGCAATCGGCGTCACGATGGCTATATCGTCGCCCGCCAGGGCGTTTAGCAAACTGGATTTGCCCACGTTGGGCCGACCCGCCAGCACCACATGCAGGCCTTCGCGCAGGATCATGCCTTGCCTGGCTTGCTGGATAATGGTTTCCAGGTCGTTTTGTATGTGGGCCAGAGTCTCGCGCGCCTGGTATTTTTCAAGGAAATCGATTTCTTCCTCGGGGAAATCGAGTGTCGCTTCAACCAGCATACGCAAGCGCACAACACGGTCGCCCAGTTCGTTCACGCGAGCGGAAAACGCGCCGCTTAAAGAAGCCATGGCGCTGCGCGCAGCAGCTTCGGAGGAAGCATCGATCAGATCGGCAACGGCTTCAGCCTGCGCCAGGTCGAGTCGTTCGTTCAAGAAGGCGCGACGCGTAAATTCGCCTGGTTCGGCAAGGCGCAAGCCAAATTTCTGTCCGAGCGCCAGGCACCGTTCGAGCAAGCGCCGCAACACGGCGGGGCCGCCGTGGCCCTGCAATTCGAGCACGTCTTCTCCGGTATATGAGTTGGGGCCTTTGAAGAACAGGGCAATGCCCGCGTCGATGGCATCGCCATTGGCATCGTCAAAGCGTGAATAGTGAGCATGTCGCGCTTTTAGCGGTTTGCCCAGCAGCCTGCTCATCAGCGCGTCAACGTCCTTTCCTGAAAGGCGCACGACGCCGATGCCGCCCCGTCCGGGCGCGGTGGCGATGGCAATAATGGTATCGCGAGGGTGGACAGTCATAGCAAAAAATAGTTTGAATCAGCCCGCTTTGCGGCGTGGGCTGGTTGTGGTGTCGCGCTTTCGGCCTCGTGTCAGGCTGGAGCTTAGCCGTTTGAACGAGATTTCCATATGTTTTCGCATGGCGGCGCGGGCCAGGTCGGGCTTTCGGCTTCGCAGCGCCTTCAAGATTTCACGGTGTTCGGCAATGGCTTGCTCCCAGACCTCGATACTGTCGAAATGGCTGTGCAATTGGCCGAACAGCGGGCCTAGGCGCAGATCGAACAGGCGGCGGACGACACCCACCAAAACACCATTTCCGGTTGCCTCGGCCACCCGAATATGAAATAGCTGGTCGGCCTCGATGGGAACGGCGCCTGATTTGGCTTCGACCGTCATCAGGTCGATGGCCTCGGAAATCGCGTCGAATTGCGGCTTGCGTCCAACGCGGGCGGCGACGGCGGCCACTTCACCTTCGAGCAGCGCCCGCGCGTTGATTAATTCCAGCGGCCCTTCTTCGGCGGAAAGGTCGAACTCTTGTTGTGGAAGGGGCGGGTCGCACACGTAAATGCCCGATCCCATCCGCACCTCGATATAGCCCTGAACCTCCAGCGCAATAAGCGCTTCACGCAACGAAGGCCGGCTTACGCCAAGTTGCACGGATAAATTTCGTTCCGCTGGCAATCGCGAGCCGACAGGAAACTCGCCCGCCAAAATCAGCGTGCGCAACTGGCTGCTAATCTGACGGTAGAGCCGTTGCGGCTCGATTATTTTGATAGGCATGAAAAGCGGATCCCCGTTTTATTTATGGCCTATTTTAGTGGGTGGAGTCAATAGGTGGCGCGCCCGCCCGATACGTCGAACACTCCGCCGGTGGAAAAAGAACATTCCGCCGAGCAAAGCCACGTTACGATTGCCGCGATTTCTTCCGGCGTGCCGAACCGATTCATGGGGATTTTGGATAGCATGTAATCGATATGCGTCTGCGTCATTTGGGCGAACATGCCAGTGCGCACAGCGGCTGGCGTTACGCAATTAACACAGATCCCCGATTGCGCCAGCTCTTTTCCCAGCGATTTGGTGAGCGCAATCACCCCCGCTTTGGATGCGCTGTAGGCCGACGCGTTTGGGTTGCCTTCTTTACCCGCTATCGACGCGATATTCACTATTCGGCCGTGGCCCTTATTGCGCATTTGCGGCACCACTGCGCGGCAGCACAAAAAAGGGCCGCGCAAGTTTATATTCATGACGTTGTCCCAGTCCGCAACTGGGTAATCCCAAACGGTTGTGTTGGGACCAGTGATGCCGGCGCTGGTCACCAGGATATCGACGGCGCCCGAGGCCTTTAGCGTAGTGGCGTAGGCGGCGGCAATCGCGTTTTCGCTGGTGACGTCCACCGATATGATTTGCGGCGGTTTTGCGCCGAATAATGACTTTGCATGTTCCAAAGCGTCTGGGTTGCGATCCCACAGGCTGACCGTGGCGCCATCGCTTGACAGCCGTTGCGCGATGGCCAGGCCGATGCCTGACGCGCCGCCGGTGACGACTGCGTGTTGAGCTGAAAAATCATAGTGAACGGGTTTGGCCACGGTTTTCTCCTTGCGCTGTATTTTGATGGGGTTAAACATACACTGTATTTATCGATTCGAATAGAGTGATTTTGGAATTTGGTATTACCACTTTACCCCTGTGAAGTTCTGTACTAGACTGCCATACGGACGTATGGGTTGGCCACCGTTCGAAAATGGAAAGCCGCAGGTTCATCGGCACAGGAGACAAAATTGGATGATAAGAAGGGGCCCTCGCGCCGCAGTCAGGCATGGTTTGGTCGTCAGGATCGCGACGGTTTCATCTATCGCTCGTGGCTGAAGAATCGCGGCATCCCGAATGACCAGTTCGATGGCCGGCCGGTTAT
>JBDTGB010000112.1:0-4095 GCA_039937635.1 Burkholderiaceae bacterium
GATCAAGGGCTTTTACAAGTGTTAACGGCATAGTAGAACCAGAAAAAGACTGCGGTTACAGTATTAGAGACCGGCCGAACGATTTGCGTTCCCGGTCAATTCCAGTGGAGCGGCGCTTACTATCTTAACGCGCCCGGGAAATACGCACCTCGGCGCCGCGACGTTTGACCTCGAGGCCTTCGCAGGGAACGATGCGCAAGCCCTCGAGCCCCTTTATATAGCTCGACCCCTGCATCTGCATGACGCGAATCTTGTTGCGCATGACGACCGGACTATGCTCGGGCATACCGAACATCCAGACCTCGTCCAATATCCGCGCCGAATTGAATTCGCCCGTATGTTGCGCCGTGGGCCCAAGACAAAGCATGTGCCCTTCGCGGCCGAATACGGGTAAAGAGTCCAGCCCGACTTCGATCGTCCAGGTGGAGCCGCCTTCGTAGCGCCAGCCGGTATTCAGATCCCACCACGCCTCGCCTTCAGGCAAGTACACCTGGGTCGTTCCACCCGGCTGCAAAACCGGAGCGACCAATAACGCGGGGCCCAATAAATATTGGGTATCCCAGAGATGAGCCAATCGGTCGGACGGGAATGCCAACGCCATGGGGCGCTGAACCGGCAAACCTGTGCGCACCGAGTCTTCAATAATACCCAGCACGTAAGGAATCAGACGATAGCGCCACTCCAGCCAATGCCGCACCAGATCCTGCGTGGAAGCATCGAATGCCCCCGGCAACAAAGACGGAGCACCCTGAAAACTGAAGTTCGCCGAAAAGACAGCCATCGCCAGCCAGCGAAGATAAAGCTCGGAAGTCATGCCTTCCGCCGGCTGCGATGCACTGCCCAAGCCATGCGTTTGCACGGCAGCGGCGCTCGCGCCTAAAGACAGAGCTGTTCGCAGCGTGTGTTCAAGCCCCACCCAATCGTTGGAAGCCCCCAGCCCCGTCTGCCATGCGTAACGTTGAGACGAAGGAAACAAATCAGCGCTGCAAACAATGCCCTCTTGCGGCGTCTTGTGTCCTGCCACGGCATCAAACAAAGCGCGGCGCGCCAGTAAAGGATATATGGTGCGCAGGGCCGCCCCCGTCTCGCCGCCGCGAGCGGTAATGCCGTCTGGAATTTCGAACTGCGCGTCGCAGGCCAGCGCTCCCAAACCATCGTCGCAAAGCTGCCGATGCCGCTCGGACCACAATTTATAAACATCTTTATGCGTCAGATCAAGCAGGCCAAAGGGACGGCCAGCCGTCACCGCATTGCCGTCAAAAACATGAGCGCTACTGTCCAGATCGTTCAACAATAGCCAGCCACGATCTTCCCATTCGGAGAACAACATAGTGTCGGCGAATACGCCGGGAAAGGACGGAGCGACAAGATGAAGATTGAGCGCTTGGAAACCCGCCAGCATGCTGCGCGGATCAGAAGCGCGTCGCGCATCCCACTCAAACACGGGCTTATCGGCCTGGAAACCAAATAACGCGGGTTCGGCCAGATTAACAACATCAAGCGCAAAACCGCCGGCCCGAAATTGCTCGACCTGCGCCAGCGTCGCGCCGATCGTTTGACCGGGCGCCTGGTCAAGCCACACGCCTAGCGGCCATAAACCCGGCTGTCCGGGACGCCCTGTAAGCGCCGTGTACTGGTTCAGGATTTCGATGGGCTCGCCCACAAAAAGGAATACGTCAAAAATCGCGCCGTCCGAATCAATCGTGTAGAGACCGGCGTCTTGCGCGCCCAAATCATGTTCGACCCGTCCAATGGTGTTGACATACAGGCCCCAGCCTTTGGGATTCCACACCAGCGGCAGTGCGCGCTGTTTCGGGTCGTCGGACACAACGCGCAAACCCCGGCGATCCAGCTCGCCAGCCGTTTCGCCCAAACCGTACAATGCGTCGTCATCGTCGAGTTCAATCGCAAAACGCCAGCGGCACGATGCGTCGGTCGTCCGGCGCCGCAATGTATCTTCCGCCCGAGTGCGCAAGACACACTGTTTATCCCGGTACAAAGAAAGTTGCAACGGCGAATGCGTTATTTCAAGGGTGATTTCGCCCTGCTCCAGGCGCCATCCTTTTTGTTGTATTTCGGGCATCGAACTGACCGCCAGTTCGCCCACCGGCTCTTGCCGGGCAAGCAGCATGCTCGCGTGGGCCCTGGATCGCGCGCTGGGCTTCTCATCAAGTAAACGCCTGACCTCGGCGCAACGCAGGCGATAAACGCCAGGAGCATGGGCTTCAATTTGAAACTGCAGCTCGCCATCGGCGACAGCGAAATCCGCACGCGCGGATTTCGCTGTCAGGAAACTAAGGGCAACAAGTTGCGTCACGTGAGCAAGGTCAGACTTGGGCGGCACAGCGCAATCCTCGGGCATAGCCCAAAAAGCATTCAAAAGTCGTTATTCTGACTGATTTAGGCTATAAAATAAAATCGCTTCGTTTTATGCGCGTCTAAAAACCGTCAAAATATCGCTAACGTGGGGCTATTGCCCGTAACAATTCTCGTTCAATCGGTGCGGGCTCAAGGCTCAATTGTGCGGCAATAACTTCGCCAGCCAACGCGGACCACGTCAACCCACGCGATCCATACGCACACGCCAGCCAAAGCCCGCAAGCCCCTGCAACAGGCCCTATCACAGGCAAGCGGCCGGTAACCACCGCCCGCCACCCCGCCCATCCGCCGGAACTATCCAGCCACTGATTAATTCGGGACGCTGTCACATTCAACAGGCGAGCCAATTTATCAATTATCGCTTGATGGCCGCCCTGCGTTACCTCAGTTGCAAGCGCTGCGGGAACGTAAGTGCTGCCGCCAACACATACATTATCCACCGAAGGTAGCCAATAGCCGTCGCCATCAACGATTAATCGTGGATCATGCTGTGAAGATTCGGAAGAAAAATAGCTGATCTGACCTGCCAGATTCAACATGGACGCTACCTTGGGCAGCCCTTCCAGGCCATACGCGGTGGACAACAAGTCCATGGCCTGAGCGGCATTGGCCAGCACGAGCGTCGAAGCGCTCGCGATTAATGCGCCTTGTGCATCGTTAACCAGCCACCGCCCCTGCGCGTCAGGCCGCAGCCGCGCCGCGCGCGCTGCGATACAACGCACGCCGGCATGGCTTAACAAGGCTTGAACCAGCATGGCGGGCCGCAGCAACTGCCCATCGGGAAAGAAGACGCCTCCTTGCCTTACCGCGAATCCAATTCGCTCCGATGCCGCCGCCGGATTCAGCCACGACACCCAATCCTGTGGAAAGGCGAGACGCCCGATCGTGCTTTGACGTTTGAGCGCGTCCTGCTCGTTGGCGACAAGGTCGATCGCCCCGCAACGCCATGGAGCGGCGGCGGGCGGCAGCGCCTGCCACCGTTGCAGCGCGCACGCAACGCCGACACGGGACAACCTGGCCCGAAAATCATCATCTCTGGAGATCAGCGGGGCGAGCGCCGCCGCGCGGTGACCCCGATGGCTGCTTCCAAGTCCGTCGGCAAATACCGGATCAAGCACGGTTACCGGATGACCGCGCAAAGCCAGACTGTACGCAATGCCCGCGCCGGCAAAACCGCCGCCAACGATCAACACCGGGTCCCGGCTTGCGCCGCGTACTATTTGGCGCCCCATCGTCGGGCGCAGAACGGCCACTGTCATTTCACGCTTGTGCCCCAACCCTCGCGCCTTGGATACCAAAAAACCCGCGTCGGAGAGCGCGCGCCGCACCGGCGTGGCGCAACACCAGCTCGCCGCCGTCGCCCCAACATTCGCCATGCGCGCCATTTGCCCGAATAGCGAAGGCGTCCACATTTCAGGGTTCTTTTTCGGCGCAAAACCATCCAGAAAATAAGCGTCCACGCAAGCGCTGATCTGCCTGGCCAAGCGCTTGACCGTGCCAAATGCCAGCGTAAGCGTAAGCGCGCCCGACTCGAATTCAATCCGATGCAAGCCAGGCAAGAGCGGCGGCCACAAAGCAAGAAGCTGCCCCGCCAGCGCGTGTAGTGCCTCCGGCAACGCCGGCACGATCAATCGGGCCAGGTCGCTGCGGGAGAATGGATGCGCCTCGAATGAAACCACATGCAGGCGCGCGCAATGATCGGGGTCGGTGCGCCAG
>JBDTGB010000113.1:0-2140 GCA_039937635.1 Burkholderiaceae bacterium
CCACTGTAGTAATAGAACCATTGCGGAATGTAATTAAGCTGGCCCGCCATTTCGGCGATTAGCTTGCCGTTGTCGCGCACTTCGATTTCAGCCAGCTTGTTGGCGTCGCGCGCAATCAGGTCGCCCAGCTTTCGCAGCAGTGCTCCACGAGCGGTGGCTGTCAATTTTGACCAGGGGCCCTCGCTAAAGGCCTTGTGCGCCGCCAATACGGCGCGATCCGCATCGGCTGCATTGCCTTCGCCGACTTGGCTCCATACTTTGCCTGTGTAGGGGTTGTAACTGTCAAACCATCGTCCCGATGACGGGTCGACAAATTTGCCGTCAATATACATTTGGTAGCGTTGCATAATGTGTCCCTTCGTTGATTTGGCGAGTGTGTCGCACTAACATTATTGTGTTTCGGTGTCGCTTTAGCTATCTTGTGCCGCCTGCCTTGTTCGATTTTAGGTGTTTCATTGCGGCGTCACAGTTTAAAAATACTGAACCCGGGCTTTGCCCTCGCTTAACAGGAACTTTTGATCTCCGCGCGACTCTGATAATTGGCACTCCTTATCATAGAGTGCTAACATGTATTTAGTCGATCTTTTTGAGAGGACCGCATAGTCGATGACCAATCATTCACAACCTTTGTCATTGTCTAATAGCACCCTGGCTTTGGCTATTTCCAATCCGGGCGCTTTGGGCACAATCCAGGCCTACATCAGCGCTGTTAACCGTTTGCCAATGCTCACACAAGAGCAAGAATTCGCGTTGGGGAAGCGCTTGCATAACGATGCCGATCTAGACGCCGCGCGTCAGTTGATTGTGTCTCATCTTCGGCTGGTGGTGTCGGTGGCGCGCCAATACTTGGGCTATGGCCTGGCGCATGCCGATCTTATTCAGGAGGGCAATGTCGGCTTGATGAAGGCCGTCAAGCGCTTCGATCCAGAACGGGGCGTGCGTCTGGTTTCTTTTGCTGTGTACTGGATCAAGGCTGAAATTCACGAATATATCGTTCGCAACTGGCGCCTGGTTAAAGTGGCAACCACCAAGGCGCAGCGCAAGTTATTTTTTAATTTGCGCAGAATGCGTCCTGATGGTCAAACGCTGGATCCCACGCAAGTGAACGACATTGCGCGCGAATTGAATGTGCGTCCGCAGGACGTCAGCGAAATGGAAGTTCGTTTGTCCGGCCGTGAAATGGCCATGGATGGCCGCGACGACGGCGATGAATCATTTGCCCCCATCACTTATCTGTCCGATAACGGTCACGACGATCCATCCCGTGTGCTTGAACGCCGCGCGCACGACACCTTGCAGGGTGCGGGATTGGAAAATGCGCTTGCCGATCTGGACCCGCGCTCGCGCCGGATCGTTCAGGCGCGCTGGTTGCAGGACGAAGGCGGTGCGACTTTGCACGATTTGGCACACGAATTCGGCGTTTCGGCCGAAAGGATCCGGCAAATCGAAGTCGCCGCCTTTAAAAAGATGCGAAGTTCGCTGGCTGCCTAAGTAAGAAATACACGTTTGGATACAATGCTGCACCAGAAATATCGAACTTATTGGTGTCTGGCGGGACTAAATTTTTACAAGGGCTGGTTTTCGATGCAACTGCATCCGTGGTTGCTCTTGTCGTCCACTTCGGCTTCTCCTCTTCCCCTCCCTTTTGAAGTGGATGTTGACAGGGTGCCTAGCCAGGCGCCTTTTTTTTGCACCCGCATTACGCCAAATTGAAAAAAAAGTTATCCTAAGCTCGGTGAACAGCTTTCAGGATTGATCATGCAGGTTGGGCATTTGGTATTTGGATTGGCGGGCCTGCTGGCCCTCGTGTCCTTCATGCCCCCAATTGCGGGCCGCCTTCGCTTGCCCTATTCGGTCTTGCTTGCAATCGTTGGATTCCTGCTGGGTCTTATTATCCACGTCCACGGCTGGGCGCCGCTGGTAATGTCGGACTTTCTCGATTCGCTGCAGCATTTTCAAATTTCGTCCGAAGCCTTCCTGTTCATCTTCCTGCCGGTCCTTTTGTTCGAGATGGCCCTGGCGATGAATGTGCGTCGTCTGCTCGACGATATTGGTTCGATTTTAATGATGGCGATCGTGGCGGTAGTCGTGTGCACGGTGGCTGTCGGTTTTTCCATCAGCGCCGTGTCGGACTACGGTC
>JBDTGB010000114.1:0-7458 GCA_039937635.1 Burkholderiaceae bacterium
AGGAATTTTTTTGATTATTTATCTTGCAACGCACAAACAAGTGCTATACAATTTAGTTATCGGATGTCGAAACGTGATTGCAGCGGGAAAACCCCAGCAGGGAAAACCCCCTAAAATCACATGGCTCAAGCCAGTTAGCTTTAGTAGCCCGACGTGCCCAGGTTGTCTCCTCCACCCTCCTCCTTTGGTGGATTTAGCCCGAGATCGCAAGATCCCGGGCTTTTTTTTGCCTGTGGCGCCCCGATAGCGGAAATCGCCTTTTCAGATTGATTTTTGGTTACACTAATTCTTGATCGGCCCCGCATATGGTTACAGGACCGTCCGATAATGCTAACGGTACGATGACCAACGGAGATTTCGTGACCCCCCCGCACCTTTGGGACTCTTTCACCTGGCTTTATATATGTATTGTGGCTTTTACGGTCGGTGGCTTGATTGTGGCGTCCGAACGGTGGCACGGTGTATTTACCGATGATACCGATTTTAACAAACCGCAGGCCTCTCATTCGCGCGCCACGCCGCGCGTTGGCGGCTTGGCAGTGGTGGCCGGTAGTCTGGCGGGATTGCTGGTGCTGGGTCCAAATAATATGACATTGACCTGGTTGTGGCCGGTTTTGTTTATTGCGGCCATGCCGGTTTTTGTCGCGGGTTTGCTCGAAGACATCACCAAAGACATCGGGTCAGGCAAGCGCTTGCTGGCGGCCTTTGCGTCGGCCGCCATTGCGTGGTGGCTGCTGGGCGGCGTGACGCGTGTGGGCTTTCCAGCCGTCGATTGGGTTTTGTCCTTTTGGCCCATTTCATTATTGTTTACTATGGTCGCGGTGGGTGGCTGCACTCACGCCTTGAATATCATTGATGGCATGAACGGGCTGGCGGGCATGGTGGCTGTGTTGATGGCGGTGTCGCTGGGGCTGGTTGCCCTGCAGGTTCAGGACATCCCCATTTTTTTGATCGCGGCGGCGCTGGCGTCGGCCGTTCTGGGGTTTCTGGTCTGGAATTTCCCGTTTGGACGCGTCTTTTTGGGGGATGGCGGCGCCTACTTCGTCGGGTTTATTCTGGCAGAGCTTGCCGTGCAACTGGTTGTTCGGAACCCGGGCGTTTCGCCGTTTTATGCACTGGCCGTATTGTTCTATCCAGTGTTTGAGACCTTATTTTCGATATGGCGGCGGCGTTTCAAGCGCGGTGTGCCGGTTGACCAACCCGATGCCTTGCATTTGCATCAGCTCGTTTTCCGTCGTTTGGTGCGCGTTACGTTCAGCAGGGATCGCCGCCATGCGGTGCCAGCGCTTTGCAATGCCATGACGTCCCCCTATTTGTGGGTTCTTACGTTGATTGGCCTAGTGCCAGCCACCATCTGGTGGGATAACGTATGGGCATTGTGCGCGAGCATGGCGGTTTTTTCCGCAGTGTATATTTGGCTCTACACCAGGCTGGTGTCCTGGCGCCGGCCGGCGTGGTTGTTGTTGCCGTCGATCGGACGCAGTCGTCGGGACAAATAATCTTTTAATTGGTGACAAGGGAGATTCAAGTTGCAAATTCAAGACGTGAAACTGGCGATAGTTGGATTAGGCTATGTGGGCTTGCCGCTGGCTGTCGAGTTCGGAAAAAAGCGCTCGGTATTGGGGTTCGATGTTAACGCGCATCGTATTGCGGAACTGAAAGAAGGTCGCGACCATACGCTTGAGATCGATTCGAATGAACTTGCTCAGGCGACTCACCTGATTTATGCGCATGACGTGGCGCAGTTGGCTCAGGCCAACGTGTTTATCGTCAGTGTGCCGACCCCGATCGATCAATACAAACAACCTGACCTTACCCCGTTGATTCGAGCCAGCGAAACCATAGGCAAAGTGCTCAAGCGCGGCGATATCGTTGTTTACGAGTCCACTGTTTACCCTGGTGCCACCGAGGAAGATTGCGTGCCGGTGCTTGAACGTATTTCGGGTTTGAAGTTCAACCAAGATTTCTTCGCTGGCTACAGCCCCGAGCGCATTAATCCGGGCGACAAGACGCATCGCGTCTCTTCGATTAAAAAGATTACGTCCGGCTCCACCCCCGAAGTGGCTGACCTGGTCGACACGCTCTATCGTGAAATTATTATAGCGGGCACACACAAGGCGCCATCCATCCGTGTGGCCGAGGCGGCCAAGGTCATTGAAAATACGCAGCGGGACGTGAATATTGCGCTGGTGAATGAACTGGCGTTAATTTTCAACAAAATGGGCATCGACACGCAGGCCGTCCTGGAGGCGGCTGGCACCAAGTGGAATTTTTTGCCGTTCAGACCCGGGCTTGTTGGCGGACACTGCATTGGCGTCGATCCGTATTACCTGACTCACAAGGCGCAATCAATAGGCTATCACCCGGAAATTATTCTGGCCGGCCGAAGGCTTAATGATTCCATGGGTGGGTACGTGGTGTCGCAGCTGGTCAAGGCGATGACGAAACGCCGGATACAGGTTCAGGGTTCCCGAGTCCTGGTGATGGGATTGGCTTTCAAAGAAAACTGTCCCGATTTGCGTAATACCCGCATCGTGGATATTGTGCATGAATTACGGGAATACAACATCGAGGTGGATGTATGCGATCCGTGGGTCGATGCGGAAGAAGCCACGCGCGAGTACGGCCTTAAACTGGTTGCCGCTCCGCAGGCGGGCGCCTATGACGGTATTATTTTAGCGGTTGCGCACAAACAGTTTGCCTCCATGGGCGCGGCCGCCATTCGCGCCTTGGGTAAAAGCGAGCATATTCTGTACGATCTAAAATACGTGTTGCGGGCCGACGAATCCGATCTGCGCCTGTAATCTGTGGAAGGTCTTATATGAGCACTCGTTATCAAGAAGTGGTCGCGAATTTACGCGCCGAACCCCAAACTTGGCTCGTGACGGGTTGCGCAGGGTTTATTGGTTCCAATATTTTGGAAACCCTGCTGTCGCTTGATCAGAAAGTGGTCGGTCTCGATAATTTTGCGACCGGGTATCAACATAATCTGGATGAAGTTAAAAAAATAGTCTCGGCCGAACAGTGGGAAAGATTCACGTTTCATGAAGGCGACATCCGCGATCTGGCGACGTGCCACATGGCGATGCGGGGAATCGATCATGTTCTGCACGAGGCGGCGCTGGGCTCGGTGCCGCGTTCCCTGAAAGACCCGATTGCCACCAACGACGTCAATATTGCGGGTTTTTTGAATGTACTGGTGGCGGCGCGCGATGCACAGGTGCATTCATTCGTGTATGCGGCATCCAGTTCCACCTACGGCGATCATCAGGCTCTGCCGAAGGTGGAAGATCAAATCGGCCGGCCGTTGTCGCCCTACGCGGTCACGAAGTACGTGAACGAACTTTACGCCGATGTGTTCTCCCGGGCGTACGGGTTCGGCAGCATCGGCTTGCGTTACTTCAATGTCTTCGGCAAGCGCCAGGATCCCGATGGCGCATACGCGGCGGTTATTCCCAAGTGGGTGTCCGCCATGATTCGCGGCGAGCAGGTTGTCGTCAACGGCGACGGCGAAACCAGCCGTGATTTTTGTTTTGTCGAAAACGCTGTGCAAGCCAATATTCTGGCGTCGGTGGCCCAACCCGAAGGGGTCAATCAGGTTTATAACGTGGCCTATAACGCCCGCACCAGTTTGAATCAGTTGTTCGGATATTTGGCGAAGACGCTGGGCGATAACGGAATCGTATACGACAAGACGCCGGTTTACGCGGATTTTCGGGCGGGCGACGTGCGCCACTCTCAAGCGGACATCAGCAAGGCTAAACGCTTGCTGGGTTACGAGCCCTTGCACAATATTTTGCAAGGGCTTGAAGTCGCGATGCCGTGGTATACGCAATTCTTGCGTTGACTTGAAAACTTTTAGCAAGCGGCTGTCCAGCCTTAACGTCGATCATCGACGGATTGCACAGGGCGCGGCTCGCGTTGCTTTTTTTCTTTTGCTGGGAAAATTCGCCGGCGCCGCGAAAGAAATGGCGGTGGCGTATCGCTACGGCGTAAGTAACGCGGTCGATGCCTATCAGTTCACCATGACGCTGGCGAATTGGTTGCCGCTGACGATAGTTGGCGCTTTATCGATCGTCCTGATTCCGATTCTGGTTCGAATACGTTATGCCGCGCCGGCCGATCGCGCTCGATTTCTGGGCGAGCTGCAAGCGTGGATGATGATTATTGGCGCGATGCTGGCTGTGGCGATTTACGTCGCTTGGCCTTACGTGCTTGATTTTGCCGGCCAAGGCCTGACCGCGCAAGCGCGCGTCATGAGCCAGGAATTGACGTTCGCCTTTGCGCCGGCGGCGCTGCTTACCTTGGTGACCGGGATCAGCGCCGCGCGGTTGCGGGCGCATGAACGGCACATTAATACGCTGCTCGATAGTGTGCCCGCAGTGGTGATTCTGGTGTGGGTTATGCTGGCGGCCACGGTGACTGATGTGGGGCCGCTGATGTGGGGCACGTTAGTCGGCTATCTGATTCAATCGATCTGGCTGTTGTGGCTGGCGGCCAGAGCCGATGGCTTGTGGGGGCGGCCACGGTTTTCTTTTCAGTCGGCGCAGTGGCCTGATTTGGTCAAAGCCGCCGGCGTGATGCTGCTCGGTCAGGTTGCCATGAGTTTCGTGGGCCCTATCGATCAATACACCGCCGCCAATCTGGGTTCGAATGCGAATGCCACCCTGGGGTATGCCAGCCGCTTATTGTCGTTGCTGCTTGGGGTTGGGGCCGCATCCGTGGGCCGCGCCGCGCTACCCGTTTTGGCCGATGTGCAAAGCCGCGGCGATCCCGCGCGCGCACGCGCGATGGCGTTGAAATGGTCCGCCCTGATGCTGCTGGCGGGTACGTTGGTCACGCTTTTCGGCTGGCTTCTTGCACCATGGGGTGTGCATCTGCTCTTTGAGCGCGGAGCGTTTACGGCGGAAAATACGATAGCTGTCGCGCACGTTCTACGCTGGGGGCTGTTGCAGCTTCCTTTTTATTTTGGCGTGCTGATACTTGTTCAATTATTAGCCAGCCAGAATCTTTATCGGATCATGGCAATTATCGCCATCGCCAATTTTATGTTGAAGGTGCTTATGAATCACCTGCTGGCTCCCCTGATGGGAACGGCGGGAATCATGCTTGCCACCAGTATCATGTATGCCTTGTCTTATGCTTGTTATGTCGTGGTTGCACTGCGCCAGGCATCTGCTAAAGGGTTGTCCGGTTAGTATCACGAATACAGGGTTTGTCTTGTCCGAATCATCCTATCCACCTCATTTAATGATTATCATCCACTCGTTGGCCGGGGGCGGAGCCGAGCGGGTCGCCGTTGATTTGAGCGCTTATTGGGTCAATCATGGTTATAGAGTCTCGCTTGTGACTCAGGCCGAGGCTGTTGCGGACGCGTATGCCTTGCCCGCGTCTGTACAACGGTTTGCCTTGGGCACCGCCCAGCCCAGCGCGGGTTATGTGCGCGGCGGCTTCGCCAATTTGTTTCGTTTATGGGTCTTGCGGCGTTTAATCCGGCGTCAGCGGCCGACATTGGTGCTGGGCATGATGACGACGGCGTCGGTGCTGGCCGTTATTGCGGCGTGGCGTATGCCCTGCCGTGTTATTGCGACCGAGCATACGCACCCGCCTTCCCAGCAACTATCGTCAAACTGGCAGCGTCTGCGACGTTGGGCGTATCCACGGGCGGCCGCTGTGGTGGCCCTGACCTCAGGCACGGCGGCCTGGATCGAGCATTATGTGCCGGGTTCAAATGTGAAGGTGATACCCAATGCCGTGCGCTGGCCTCTTGCGATCGAAGAGCCCATCAAGCCGCCGCCTGATAGAAGCGGGCGCCATCGTTTACTGGCGGCGGGGCGTTTACACCCCGTCAAAGGGTTCGATTTGCTTATTCGCGCCTTTCAGTCGATTGCGGATCTTTTCCCCGACTGGGATCTTGTCATTCTGGGCAAAGGGGCTTCCCGCGAAGAGCTGCAGAATCAAATTGAGGCGGCGGGCTTAAGCGGACGTGTCAGCATGCCCGGACGGGTCGGCAATATCGGACAATGGTATATGCAGTCCGATCTTTATGTGCTGAGCTCTCGCACCGAGGGGTTATCCAATACCTTGCTTGAGTCCATGGCTAACGGTTTGGCGTGTGTTGCGTTTGATTGCGAAACCGGCCCTCGCGAAGTCGTGCGTCATGGCATTGATGGCGTGCTGGTGCGTCCCTCGGGAGACGATCAGGCGCTGGCGGCACACCTTTCCGACATGATGTCGCACCCGAAGCGGCGCGAAGCTTACGCAAGGCGCGCTGTGGATGTGCGCGACCGGTTTTCGACAATGCGCGTTATGGCGCTCTGGAGCCAGGTTTTTGAAATGGGCCGCGATCAACCGCAATGGCCGCGCTCGGAGCATGAAGCCGAGCCTCGGGCGGGTAATCAGTCTGGATCGAGATCGTGAAGATACTATTTTTGGTTAGCTCAATGAACGCGGGCGGCGCCGAGCGAGTAGCCGCCACGCTGGCCAACGCCTGGGCGCGGCGCGGCGATTCGGTAACGCTGACGCCCACCTATACGAATCGCGGATCGTGCTTTTATTCCGTGTCACCCGCCGTTGACGTGGTCTGGCTGGCCGATCGGATTGGGTCAAGGCGCTTTCCGTGGCTGACAGGCTTTAGCAAGTGGCGCGCGCTGCGCCACCTGATACGCGAAAGGCAGCCCGATTTGATCGTCTCGTTTTTAACCAACGTTAACGTCATGACTCTATTGAGCGCTCGCGGACTGCGCGCGCGAGTGATCGTCTGCGAGCGCACCGATCCGGCCGTGGGCGCAACCTTTGGCCCGATTCTTGCGTGGTTGCGTTGGTGGACATACCCGTGGGCTGACCTCGTTACGGTGCAGACTCAGGCCAGCGTTGCGTCGTTTAAAAAAATGGTGCCCGGCATGCGGGCACTCGCGGTAATACCAAACCCGTTGCCGCCTGAGCTTCTTGATTTCCCTCCCGCTTTGCGTCAGGCCGATACGAACGGTCGCCGTCGCCTCATGGCCATGGGGCGGCTTGTTTCCGCCAAACAATTTTCCTGCCTGATTAGCGCCTTTTCGGAACTTACCGCCAATCACCCCGATTGGGATCTGGTGATCTGGGGCGAGGGGCCTCTGCGCGATGTTTTGAGCCGACAGATTCAAGAGGCCGGATTGGCGTCGCGCATAACCCTGTCTGGCCGCACCGACGCGCCCTGGCGAGAACTTTCGCAGGCGAATGCCTTTGTCTTGACCTCGGCGATCGAGGGTTTTCCCAACGTACTGCTCGAGGCAATGGCTTTAGGTTTGCCTTGTGTTGCGTTTGATTGCCCCAGCGGTCCGCGTGAAATAACGCGTGGCGGGCAAGATGCGCTATTGATTCCGGCAGGAGATCAGAACGCGCTGGTTCGGAACTTGAACGACTTGCTGGGCGATGCGGATTTGCGAGATCGGTTGGCGCGTCGAGCGCTTTCGGTTC
>JBDTGB010000115.1:0-3421 GCA_039937635.1 Burkholderiaceae bacterium
CGCACCACGATCCAATCGGCCAGATTTCAAAAGGACCTCCAGGCAAAAAAAGGCATGAATAGCGGCAAACACCGCTATCCATGCCCTATATATTACTTGCTATATCACTGACCAGCGTCCGAAGAAGGCCAGCCAGTTTCAAAGATCAATACGACCTTATAGCGAGCGCGCCAACTGTTCCAAGATGGCTGGATTTTCAAGCGTGGACACATCCTGGGTGATCTTTTCGCCCTTGGCCACGATACGCAACAAACGGCGCATAATTTTCCCCGACCGCGTTTTGGGAAGGTTCTCACCAAACCGGATATCTCTGGGCTTGGCAATAGGCCCAATTTCCTTGGCGACCCAATCGCGAAGTTGCCGTGCTATGGCCTTAGCCTCGTCGCCTTCGGGAAGCGGGCCCTTCAAGACCACAAACGCCACGATCGCTTCGCCGGTTGTTTCATCCGGGCGACCGACTACCGCCGCCTCCGCCACCAAGTCGTTGGCAACCAGGGCCGATTCCACTTCCATGGTGCCCAAACGGTGTCCCGACACATTCAGCACGTCGTCAATGCGGCCCATGATCCAGAAATAGCCGTCGGAATCGCGTTGCGCGGCGTCGCCCGCCAGATAATGGCCTTTTTGTTCCGGAGGGAAATATGTCTTTTTGAAGCGTTCCGGGTCACCCCATATCGTGCGGATCATGCCCGGCCACGGACGCCTGATGACCAGGAACCCGCCTTTGCCTCGATCGGCCTCGTCGCCGAATTCGTCAGCAACGATCGCGTCAATGCCGGGCAGGGGCAAAGAGCACGAGCCGGGCTTTAATGGCGTCACACCCGGCAGAGGATTGATCATATGCCCACCAGTTTCAGTTTGCCACCAGGTATCGATAACCGGGCAGCGTTCGCGACCCACATTGGTGTAATACCACATCCAGGCTTCCGGATTGATCGGCTCGCCAACCGAACCAATAATACGCAGACTGCTTAAATCGTATTCGCGCGGATGGTACTGGGGAGAGACCTCGGCCGCCTTGGTCAAGGCGCGGATTGCCGTAGGCGCGGTATAGAATAAAGACACCTTGTGGCGCTGGATCATTTCCCAGAAACGACCCACATTGGGATACGTGGGCACGCCTTCGAATACGATTTGCGTCAGGCCGGCCGCCAACGGGCCGTAGGTAACATAAGTATGGCCGGTTACCCAGCCAACGTCCGCCGTACACCAGAATACGTCGGTATCTTTGGCATCGAACGTCCAATTGACCGTAAGAAGCGACCAAAGCAGGTACCCGCCAGTTGAATGCTGCACCCCTTTCGGCTTGCCCGTCGAACCGGAGGTATACAGAATGAACAGCGGATGCTCGGCGTTGACCGGCACTGGCGTGCAGGTGCTGGCCTGATTGGCCGCCACATCGTGCATCCACAAATCGCGACCTTCTTTCCACGCGACCTTGCTTCCGGTGCGCTTGTACACGATTACATGGCTGACCGCCTCGCAACCTCCCTGCATTATCGCATCGTCGACAGCCGGTTTTAACGGGATTTTTTTACCGCCGCGCACCTGCTCATCGGCGGTAATAACCAATGTGGCGCCCACGTCGACAATCCGTTCGTGCAGGCTTTTTGACGAGAAGCCGCCAAACACCACCGAATGAATAATCCCCAGGCGCGCACAGGCCTGCATGGCGACTACTGCTTCGATCGACATCGGCATGTAAATAATTGCCCGTTCGCCCTTTTTATATCCCAGCGCTTTAATGCCGTTGGCAAATTGGCAAACCAAAGCGAGAAGCTCTTTATAGGTAACCTTTTTAACCTGCCCATCGTCCGATTCAAAAATAAGCGCCGTTTTATCGGCCGTTGGCGTGTTCAGATGCTTATCGAGACAATTGACAGAAGCATTCAGTTCGCCATCGCCGAACCAGCGATAAAACGGCGCCTTCGATTCGTCGAGAACCTGCGTGAACGGCTTGTCCCAAACCAGATTTTTGCGCGCCAATCGCCCCCAGAATTCTTCCGGTGATTTCATCGCCTCGTCGCGCATTGCCTTGTAGGCCTGCATCCCCGAAATGCTGGCGTCTTTGACCAGATTTTCAAATGGAGGGAAAACTCGATTTTCGACCAAGATCGACGTGATCTCTTTAGACATGGTATTGGCTCCTGAATGTATAAATTGGATATTTTCAATAAACGACGTATTTTCTAACCACAAGCAATCGAAATCAGCATTCGAAGAAGATAAGGTCGCACGTCGTTCTTCGGCGGGGCACGATCACGTGCCAGCCTGAGCCGAACGTCTTTGGAACCGACCCACCCCTTGCGCTTTAGCTTTTTCTTTATTTTACGTTCAATCGCGTCTTATTACGAGCTATGCACCCAAAGCGCCGCCGAGATCGCACCGCTCTTTATGTCAACGCCACATCGCGCCGTCTGGCGCCGCGCTCAAAATCCAGACGCGTAAGCACCAGCAACCCGGCCACGAAAAATAGACCGGTCAATAACAACGCCAGACGATGATCGCCCCGCGTCAGCCAAGCCACCAGGCCGTAGAATAACGGCCCGATAACCGCCGCCAACTGGAAGGCAAACGTCCATAGCGAATAAAATTCGGCCAGACGATCCTTTGGCGCCAGCGCGCCCACCATGGCGCGCCCTGCGCTCTGGCTGGTTCCCATACACAAACCCGCCAGTGTCGCGGCAACCCAGAATAGCCACACTTGAACTGCGACATACGCAGTCAGCACCATAACAATCCAGCCGCATAACGTAATGCCAAGAGCCAGCTTGTGGCCGATGCGGTCCTGAACATAGCCAAACAGGAAGGCTCCCGCCGCCGCCGCGATATTTACCGTAAACACCAGCGCCATGGTTTGAGTCAGAGTAAACCCCATGGCCTGGGTGGCGTATACGGCCGATAGTGTAATGACCACGGCGATTCCCGCCTGGTAACACGCGCCGCAAAACAGCAAAAGACGAAAGTCGACAAATTGATCGCGGGTTTCGCGCCACGCCAGCAGCAATCGGCGCAGCATGCCCTGTGGTGCTTTATGCGTCGCGGCCGTGCGCTCGCGCAGAAACAGAAACGACGGAATTGCCGCCAACGCAAAAATAACCGCCGTCAACACCATCACATAAGGCACGTAATCAGCGGCAACCTTGCCGCGCGCCGAGGCTTGGGCGACAAACACCAAAGACAACCCCAGGGTCAGCATTCCGCCAAAATAACCAAAACTCCAGCCCCAGCCTGAAACGCGCCCGAGCGCGCGTGGTCGGGCCAGTTCCGGCAAAAAAGCGGCAATAATGGATTCGCCGATGCAATAGCAATAATTGGACACGGCAATAATGACAAGGCCGGCAAAAATATCGCCCGGCCCGATAAATGCCAGCAGCAAGGTGGCTACGACGCAGCCCACCGTGCTGGTGTATAACAAGCG
>JBDTGB010000116.1:0-8161 GCA_039937635.1 Burkholderiaceae bacterium
AGTCTTCCAGCGCCGGGTACAGAATTTCTTCCACAACGGGCGACAAGCGGTGAATTTCGTCAATGAACAAGACGTCGTTTTTTTCCAGATTGGTCAACAAAGCCGCCAGATCGCCGGGTCGCTCCAGCACTGGGCCTGAAGTTTGGCGCAACTGAACGCCCATTTCGTGCGCAACAATATGCGCCAGCGTGGTTTTGCCCAGCCCCGGAGGACCGAATAACAATAAATGATCCAGCGCTTCGCCGCGATTTCGCGCCGCCGTAATAAATATATCGAGTTGCTCGCATACCCGTTTCTGTCCGATGTATTCGCTTAAGGTGCGCGGACGCAAGGCGCGTTCAATCGATTCTTCGTTGGGCGAGGAGCTTTGCGGAGCTACAACGCGTGGAGGCTGCGGGGTGCTGGAAAGCGAATCGGAGTGGATAGCCATGATGCTCGCTGGAAAACGACGTTACAGTAAAATTTATAACAATCGTACACTACTGCATAGTGTATAAATGAAATAACGGAGTCGTCATGAGCGTCGTTCTTCCTGTCTATGAAGATGTGGTTCGGGCCAGCGCCCTTTTGAAGGGGGTGGCGCATCACACGCCAGTGCTGACTTCTGAAACGGCCGATAAAAGATCGGGAGCCAGTCTTTATTTTAAATGCGAGAATTTTCAGCGGATCGGCGCATTTAAATTTCGAGGCGGCTACAACGCGGTGGCGAATTTATCACCGGCTCAGCGCAAGGCGGGCGTGGTAACGTTTTCGTCCGGCAACCATGCGCAGGCTATCGCGCTGGCCGCGCGTCTGCAGGGGGTTGCAGCCACTATTGTCATGCCGCGCGACGCGCCCGCCGCTAAAAAAGCGGCGACCCTGGGATACGGCGCCAAGGTCGTGGAGTATGACCGCTACAAAGAAGATCGGGCCCAAATTGCGCAAGGACTGGTCGAACAATACGGCTTGACCCTGATTCCGCCTTTCGATCACCCCGATGTCATCGCGGGCCAGGGCACGGCGGCAAAAGAACTCATCGAACAAGTGGGTGGGCTTGATCAATTGTTTGTCTGTTTGGGCGGCGGCGGTTTGTTGTCGGGCTCGTTGCTGGCGGCTCACGCGCTAAGCCCGAATTGCGCTGTTTATGGCGTTGAACCCGAACGGGGCAATGACGGCCAGCAATCTTTGCGGCAGGGAAAAATTGTTCGCATCGCGCCGCCCGAAACGATTGCGGACGGCGCGGCAACGGCATCTTTAGGCTTGCTTACGTTTCCGATCATTCAACAATACGCGCGCGACATTCTTACTGTTAGCGATGCGCAATTAATCCAGGCCATGCGGTTTTTTGCCGAGCGCATGAAGATGGTGGTTGAACCCACTGGTTGTTTAAGCGCCGCTGCGGTGTTCAATCAGTGCGTTCCTGTTCGGGGACAGCGTATTGGCGTGATTATCAGCGGCGGCAATGTCGATATGGACGTCTACAGCAAGCTTTTAGCGTCGGGCCAGTGATTTCAGCGCCGTCCGGATGCCTTCGGCGACATCGATGCCGTCAGGCAGGTTTTTCAGGGCCATTTGCGTTTCGTTATTAGAATAGCCCAATGAAAGCAAGGCGTTCAGGATGTCTTCCCGACCCGGCGAGACGCTGCCGGCGCTCGATCCCAGGTCCGCGCCCAGCTTGCCGCGCAACTCCAGCAATAGTCGTTCCGCTGTTTTCTTGCCAATGCCCGGCACGCGTGTCAAGTAGCCTGTTTCCTGCCGCGTGATGGCGCTGGCAAGTTCTTCGACGGTCATGCCCGATAGCACCGCCAGGGCGGTGCGCGAACCAATTCCCGTTACCTTGATCAGGGCGCGAAACGCTGCGCGTTCGCCTGCGCTTGAAAATCCGTAAAGCGTGTGGGCGTCCTCGCGCACGGCCAGATGGGTAAACAGGGTAACGGTGGCGCCGTTGTCGGGCAGTTTATAAAGCGTGCTCATGGGCACGTCGATCTCGTAGCCCACGCCACCCACGTCGATGCACACGACCGGCGGAATTTTTTCCAGTAGTGTTCCTGTGATTCGTCCGATCATGGGAGCTTCCTTCAGTAGTAATTAGCGTTAACCGATCAAGCGGCCGCCGCGCAGACGACTTTCTTTGTTCGGGTCCAGGCCGCCCGCCAGTTTCAAGCGTTGGGCCAGTGGACTGACATTGGCATGGCAAATGGCGCAAGCCAGCGCGTCGGCGGCATCGGCTGCAGGTACGCCGTTTAAGGCGAGTAAGCGTTGCACCATTTTTTGCACTTGTTCTTTGGCGGCATGGCCGTTGCCGACGACAGCTTTTTTGATTTGCAGCGCCGTGTATTCATGCACAAACAATTCGCTATCGGCCATGGCGCACAAGGCCGCGCCGCGTGCCTGCCCCAACAAAAGAGTCGAGGTGGGATTGGTGTTCAAAAATACTTTTTCGATGGCGGCCACAGTAGGCTGATTCGTCTGCACAATTTCACGCAGATTATCGAGAATGACTTTCAGGCGTTGCGCCATCGGTTGATCCGTTGGTGCAACGATGGTGCCGCTACTGACATACTGCAAGCGTGTTCCCAGCACGTCTATGACGCCAAAGCCCGTGCGGCGCAAACCCGGATCGATGCCTAAAACGCGCATTAGTGGCGAAAGTGGCGCGCGCCAGTGAACATCATGGCAATGCCGCGTTCGTCGGCCGCCGCGATGACCTCACCGTCGCGCATGCTGCCTCCTGGTTGGATCACGCAGGTCGCTCCGGCATCGACCACGACGTCAAGCCCGTCCCGAAACGGAAAGAACGCGTCGGAGGCCACGGCGGATCCGATCAGGCTCAGGCCGGCGTTCTCAGCCTTGATCGAAGCAATGCGCGCCGAGTCGATGCGGCTCATTTGGCCCGCGCCCACGCCCAGGGTCATACCCTTGGCCGCAAACACGATGGCATTGGATTTCACATACTTGGCGACCTTCCAGGCGAACATCAAATCTTGTATTTGTTGCGCTGTCGGAGCGAGCTTGGTCACTGTCTTGAGCCCGTCCTGTTGAACGTACAAGTCGTCCGGGCTTTGCACCAGCCAGCCGCCGCCCACGCGCTTTATGTCGAACGTATTGTGGGCTTGCCCCGCCGGCACTTGCAGCACGCGCACGTTCTTTTTCGAGGCGAAGATGGCAAGCGCTTCGGGCTCATAGTCGGGCGCAAGCACCACTTCGACGAACTGCGCGGTGATGGCTTGAGCGGTTGCCGCGTCCACGGGCGTATTAAAGGCGATGATACCGCCAAATGCCGACGTGGGATCGGTTTTCAGCGCTTGCTGGTACGCGCGCAGCGGCTGTTCGGCCACGGCGACGCCGCATGGGTTGGCGTGTTTGACGATGACGAACGCGCCGCGCTCGAAGCTGCGCACGCATTCCCATGCAGCATTGGCGTCGGCGATGTTGTTGTACGAAAGCTCTTTGCCTTGTCGTTGCTGGTAAGCGCCCAGCAAACCGGCTTGAAGCGGTTGGTCGACGTAAAAAGCCCCTGCCTGATGCGGGTTTTCGCCATAGCGTAAAACCTGTCGCTGTTGCACTTGCAACGTTAATGTGCGCGGCCACCGATTCAGCACGGGCGCTTGATCGGGTTGCGGTTCGGCGTCGGCCAGACTGCTTAGATACGTGGCAATGGCGCCATCATAGGCGGCCGTGTGGGCGAAGGCCTTGGTGGCCAATTCCAGGCGCAGGCGATAAGACGGATAATTTTCCGGGCCGTCCATATCGGCAAGAACGCGCGGGTAGTCGGCGGGGTCGATAATAGCTGTAACGCCCCCGGCGGAAGAGCCGTGATTTTTGGCTGCCGAGCGCAACATGGCCGGGCCGCCGATGTCGATGTTTTCGACAGCATCGGCAAGGATACAGTTTGGCTTGGCAATCGTTTCGCGAAACGGGTACAAGTTGACCACCAGCAAATCGATCCGGTCGATGTGATGTTGTTCGAGCGTTTTCAGATGCTCGGGACTGTCGCGGCGCGCCAGTAGGCCGCCGTGAATTTTCGGGTGCAGTGTTTTGACGCGTCCGTCGAGTATTTCGGGCGACCCGGTGTGCGTGGCAACCTCGGTTACTTTTAATCCCGCCTTGGCAAGGAGTTTGGCGGTGCCGCCCGTTGAAAGTAGATGAACGCCACGTTGGGCGAGTGCTTGGGCGAATTCGACAATGCCGCTTTTGTCCGAGACCGAGAGTAAGGCTGTTTGAATCTTCATGAAGGGTGCTGATCAGGAGGGTTAAGGTTGCAAATTATGCGCGAGCAGCTTTTTACGAAGCGTGCTGCGTGTCACGCCAAGCATCTCGGCGGCTTTTGATTGATTCCCATTGGTTTTTTCCAGTGCGACCTGCAATACAGGCCGCTCGACGCAACTGATGACCATTGCAAGGATGTCGCGCGGTTCAGACTCGCCAAGGTCGGCAAAATAGCGCTCGAGGCGGTCGCGCACTGATTGCTCCAGGGGATTAGTGTTGCTCATAGTCGGTAGGTCTTAGATAATTTTTGTATGCATGCTTCAGGCAGCCAAAGCCTGGTCGATGGGGTCGGTTATGAGTCGATTCGGCGGATGCAGGGAAAACCACCTTTGCAGCGCGGCGGTTTGGTCATGCGTGTTCTCGGCCTGGTTAATCCACGCAAGCACTTCGCTGGTGTCGGGCAGGTCGGCAAGATACCAACCGATGTGCTTGCGTGCCGATCGCACACCCGTGAATTCTCCGTAAAATTTGTAGTGGTCTTCAAGATGGTCCATTAGGCACTCTTGCAATTCTGCGTAACTGGGCGATTGCAGATGCAATCCGGTCGCCAGATAGTAGGCGATTTCGCGGAAAATCCAGGGGCGGCCTTGCGCGGCGCGGCCCACCATAACCGCATCGGCGCCCGTATAACGCAGTACATATTCGGCTTTTTCAGCGCTATCGATATCCCCGTTGGCGATGACCGGGATTTGCAGCGCCTGCTTGACTTGTTTAATCGTATCGTATTCGGCCTGCCCACGGTATAAATCACTACGGGTGCGCCCGTGCAACGTGATGGCCGCAACGCCGATATTTTCGGCGAGCTTGGCGATACGCACTGCATTGCGGGATTCGTGGTCCCAGCCTGTGCGCATCTTCAGTGTAACCGGTACGCCCAGTGGTGAACAGGCCCCCACGACGCTTTCGATAATTCGCGCTACCCGGTTCTCGTCGCGCAACAGCGCCGAGCCCGATGCGAGGTTGCATACTTTCTTGACCGGGCACCCCATGTTGATGTCAATAATGCGCGCGCCTTTTTTTATATTGAATACGGCTGCTTCCGCCATCATGTCGGGATCCGCGCCCGCGATCTGGACGGCAACGGGATCGATTTCGCCGTCGTGGTCCAGGCGTCTTGACGTCTTTACGCTGTCCCAAAGTAGCGGGTTGCTGGCCGCCATTTCAGACACGGCGTAGCCCGCCCCCAGTTTTTTGCATAATTTACGGTAGGGCCGGTCGGTTACCCCCGCCATGGGGGCAATGAATACAGTGTTTGGAAGAAGCCAGGGACCGATGCGCATGAGCGGATTTTAACCCTGGATTGGCATCGCGCCATTAGGGTGGCCTTTAGATGCGCAACCCTTGAAGCAGGTGGCGGGCCAGCGGCGTTCGAATCGATGAACTTAAATCAAGAACTAGCAGACTTAAGCCGCAACCGTGTTGTATGACGGGGTTTTCGGTGGCAAAAATCCGTGGCAGGAAATCGGTTAGTCCCAGAGTGAGCCACCTGTCCGGATTTCGTCGGTGAGCGAAGTGGCTAAGCAGTGGGCCGGGATCGCCGTGGCTTTGAAGCAGCCACGTGTTTAGCGTCTGACTAAGTTGCGCGGCGTCGCGCAACCCCAGATTCAGGCCTTGGCCGGCGACGGGATGCAGGGTTTGCGCCGCATTGCCAATGGCGACAGTGCGCGGGTTGAGTAATGACGGTCCGGCGTGAAGCGTCAAAGGAAAAACATGGCGCGCGCCGACGCATTCAAGTTGCCCCAACCGCTCGCCGAAAGTATCTTGCAAGGCGGCTGAAAAGGCGGTGTTATCGAGTTTTTGCAAGTGCGTGGCACGCTCGGGCCTGCAGCACCAGACGATGCTGTACAGGCCATTGCCCCGAGGGTGCGGTAATAAGGCCAGTGGCCCTTGCGTGGTGAAGCGTTCGAAAGCCCAGCCCACTTTGGGCCGGCCCGCATGCACCGCCGTCAGCACGGCGTGTTGATGGTAATTGCGCTGTAGGCCGGCGGGTCTTGTTCCGTCTGATTGGACCGCCACGGTGCACGACAGAACCCGGTTGCCCAAGTTGATCCGCACATGTTGGGCCAGCGCCGGGATGGCCTGGGGTGCCTCGATCAGGTCGACGCCGCTTTGCGCGACGGCCCGGTGCAGCGCGGCGAGCAGCGCATTGTAGGAAACCACGCTTCCAAGTCTTGGGACGCCGAGCTCTATATTTTTGATAAGCGCGCGGCCCATACGGTTGCGTTGCGATACGTGGACAGTCTCGATGCTTGCGGACTGGGCGGGCCACGCGTTGAGTTGCTCCAATAAAGCGCGGCTGCCGTGATTAAGAGCCAGGGTGCGCGGGTCGATGGATTGCGCCTGAAGCGGAGCATTGCTGTGGATAAATTGTTTGCCAATAAGGGCGATGCGCTGTCGGTGGCTTGCCTTGCGGGCTAACAGCAGGGCTAACACGCTGCCCACAGGCCCTGCGCCGGTAATGGCTATATCGTATTCGGGCAAGCTCATAATTTCTTTCTTCCAGGCTTTACAATAAGCGAGACGTTGTGACCGATGCGCGGAACGTTATTGAATTCAATCGACACTGGCTGATGCAATCATCGCTGGGTAATCAAGGTTAAGTATGACGCGGTCAGAAATAGTTTCAAGCCAGATAATGCCCGCTTCGCGTTTTGTGCGTCGCCGGAATAAAGTGCTGTTGGCATGGCTGTCATTTACGCTGGGTTTGTTTGGAGCCCATTGGTGGTACCTGGGCCGGCCTCGAGCCTGGATGGTGACGGCATTTTCCTTGCTTATGCTTGTGGCGGCGCATATGTATCCCAAGTGGTGGGATAACCCGTTTTTCTTGTTGCTTATAATCCCGATCACCGAGGGTTTCATCGAAGCCCTTGTTTTCGCCTTGAAACCCGATGATCAGTTCGACGCAAAATATAACCCCTTGTCAGAGCGCAAGACTCGCACAGGATGGAATGCCGTTATTGTAGCGATGGTTACGGTGTTGGTGGGCGGTTTCGTGCTGACGTGGGGTATTGCGATGATCGTGATATATATTTATACCGCCATGGGTTGGCTCGACGGTTACACCTTTTAGCGTTTAGTGGGTTTTCTGGATGGATTTGATTGGTTGGCTTACCCCCTGGGAATTTTCTCCAACGCTTGTATTGGCGTTTTTGGCGGGCGCAGGTTTGTTCCTGCGCGGATCGCAGGTTCACCGGGTTTCGGTGGCGCGGCAGGCCTTCTTCTGGTTTGGACTGATTTTGTTGTATCTTTCCTTGCATACGCGCCTGGATTATTACGCCGAGCGCATGTTTTTCATTCACCGGATCCAACATCTGGTCCTGCATCACTTGGGGCCGTTGCTTATCATGGGCGCTTACCCCGGTCAGGTCATCCGCGCCGGGTTACCCCTGTCCTGGCGCATTCGTCTGCGAGATTTTCGTTTGACTGGCGTGGGAGGCGCGGTTGTAGCGGTATTAACCCATAAAATTTTGATCCCGCTGCTGTTTGTATTTTTTGTTCTGATCTGGCTGGTTCCCACGGTTCAGTTTTATTCAATGCTTGACTGGCGTTTATATCGTTTTATGAACTGGTCGGTCGTGGCAAGCGGTTTTCTGTACTGGAACCTGGTTCTTGACCGTCGGCCGCATCCTCCCGCCGCCATGTCTCCAGGCGGCCGAATTCTTTCGCCCGTGTTCACCATGACGCCGCAAGTGCTGGCGGGCGCCATCATCACGTTCACGGGATACGACCTGTATCCCGTTTTTGACTTGTGCGGCCGGGCGATACCAGGCGTGGCGGCGCTGACCGATCAAACGATCGGCGGCCTAATTATGTGGGTACCGGCGGGCATGATCGAGATATTCGGTCTTATGTTCGCTTTGGCGACATTTATGCGCCTGTCGGCCAGGGGGCGTTTGCCCAACAAGCGAGCGCT
>JBDTGB010000117.1:0-4314 GCA_039937635.1 Burkholderiaceae bacterium
GCAACCCGAATTTGCCCATCGCAAACGAGGCCGAGTTGGCATAGCCTTTGACGCTTGCCGAGGCTCCCGTGAATAGTATGGTTCCATGTCCACGTTGCAGCATTAGTTTGGCGGCTTGCTGGGCAACCAGAAACCCTCCGAAACAGGTCACCATCAGTGCTTTTTCGACTTCCCGCGGGTCGATATCGACGATGGAGCCTTTCGCGCGAGCGCTTGGATTGTAGATAACCAGGTCGGGCGCCCCTAATTGGCTTTCCACCTCGGTGAATAATTGTTTGACGTTCGTCGCGTTGGCAACGTCGCAGGCAAATGCGCGCGCATCGATTTCCGCGACGAGTGCGTCAAGCTTTTTAGTGTTGCGCGCGACCAGGCCCACGCGCATTCCGTCTGCGGCGCAACGACGCGCCAATGCGGCGCTTAAGCCGGGCCCAGCTCCGACGATCAAGGCAACTTGTTCAGGCATTGGTTTTCTCCTTAGAATTTCATTGTAATCCGCTGTATTGGCGGGCAAGTGTGCCAAAATAGCTCGGCGGGCGGCGTCGCCCGCTTCGAATTTTGTGCGAATAATGAAATCAGCATGCCGCGCCGTTGGGCGCGAAGGACTCTTACATGGCCAGCCGCCCCTTGCAAATAGTGTTTTTAGATCGGGAAACCATTCCTCCTCGAACAGTCTTGCGAACCCCGTCGTTCGCTCATGAATTGACGGTGCATGATCGCACCTCGCGCGACCAGGTGGCTGCAAGGATCGCCGACGCCGATATTGTCATCACAAACAAGGCGCCCATTGACCGGGTCGCGCTTGATGGCGCGCAGCGGCTGAAGATGGTGGCGGTGGCGGCCACTGGAACGGATATTGTGGATCTGGCTGCTTGCGCGGCGCGCGGCGTTGTGGTGTCGAACATTCGCGGCTACGCGGTGAATACGGTGCCTGAACATACCTTCGCACTTATTTTCGCTTTGCGCCGCAGCGTTGTGGCGTATCGCGAGTCAGTCAAGGGGGGGCGCTGGCATGACTCGCGGCAGTTCTGTTATTTTGACTATCCCATCAAGGATTTGGTTGGTTCCAGGCTGGGTATTATCGGTGATGGAGTGCTGGGGAAGGCGGTGGCGGGCATTGGGCGGGCATTGGGCATGAATGTGTCGTTTGCGGCGCGCAAAGGCGAAGTCAGGGGCGGCGCTTTATATACGCCTTTCGAGGATATCCTGAGCCAAAGCGACGTCATCACCTTGCATTGCCCGCTTAATGCGCAAACGCGCAATATGATCGACGCGGCTGAATTTGAGCAGATGACGCGCAAGCCCCTTTTGATCAATACCGCGCGAGGCGGGCTGGTGAACGAGCAGGCGTTGGCGCAGGCAATGCGGTCGGGGAAAATCAGTGGAGCAGGGTTCGACGTTACAGCGCCTGAACCGCCCAATAATCAAAGCGTCTTGGTGCAACTGCTTGATTTGCCTAATTTTATTTTGACGCCACACGTGGCATGGGCCAGCGAGGAAGCGGTGCAGGGGCTGGCCGATCAGCTTATGGACAATATTCAGGCGTTTTATGAAGGCGCGCCACGCAATGTGGTGTCGGTGGCGCGAAAATGAAGGCGGCGCTATTTGAGCTATGATCGTAGCGTAGGCGCGGTCTGCGGGCTGACGTCCACAGCCAATTTGGCGAAAAAATTATTATCGAGTGTTGCATGAGTCGTCCGGTCCGAGTAGCAATTAATGGTTATGGCCGCATCGGCCGGTGTTTTTTACGCGCTCTGTACGAATCGCCATTGCAAGACAGGTTTGAGGTTGTTGCCATCAACGAACCGGCCGACCTGGACAGCATGGTTTACCTGACGCGTTTCGATTCCACGCACGGCATCTTTCCAGGCAAAATAGAACAGGGGACTGCCTGCTTGATTGTTAATGGGAAAAAAATTCCTGTCAGCCACGGGTCCACGCCGGAAGATGTCGATTGGAAGAGCCTGGACTTTGATTTTTTGATCGAATGCTCGGGACACTATGGAAAGCGTGCTGATCTGAATCGATTTCTTGAAGCGGGTTGTCCGCGTTTGCTGCTTTCACATCCGGGCGCCAGCGGCCGTGAAGTCGATTTAACTGTTGTGTACGGCGTTAATGAACAGAAAATTCTGGGTGCGGAGCTTCTTGTTTCGAATGCTTCATGCACGACGAATGCCATTGTTCCCATCCTTGATCAATTGCATACGGCTTTTGGCGTTGACCACGCGTTTTTGACCACATTGCATTCTGTCATGAACGACCAGCCGCTCATTGATGGTTATCATCACTCCGACCTGCGTCGAACCCGTTCGGCCATGCAGTCGATCGTCCCGGTGTCGACCGGACTTGCACAGGGCGTCGAGCGTTTGCTTCCTTATCTGACGGGCCGGGTGCAAGCCAAGGCAATACGTGTGCCCACGCTAAATGTTTCCGCTATTGATCTTGTCGTGAACCTGGCGCGCGACGTTACGGTTCAGGATATCAGCGCATTGATGACAAGGGCCGCGACGCAGCAGCCTAATCTGCTGGCGTACGCGACCAGCCCGCGCGCTTCGGTCGATTTCAATCACGACCCGCACTCGGCCATTGTGGACGGAAGTCAGATCCGCACCAACGGAGCCGGGTTTGCCAATTTGCTTGTCTGGTTCGATAACGAGTGGGGTTTCGCCAATCGCATGCTCGACGTTCTTAAGGTCTGGTCCGAGCGGCGTTGAACATCATTTTATTTTTGCATTAAGGAGCACATTATGACGGGGAACCGTGTCGAAACCGATTCCATGGGTAAGATTGACGTACCGGCCGACCAATACTGGGGAGCGCAAACTCAGCGCTCAATACAAAATTTCCCTATTGGCGTTGTTCGATTCAAGTGGCAGCCTCCTATTATCAGGGCGCTGGGAATATTGAAAAAAGCGGCTGCGCAAGCTAATGCCGAACTGGGCGAGCTTCCCGCCGATATTGCCGCTCTTATTGTGCGGGCCGCCGACGAAGTGATTGCCGGCAAGCACGATAAGGAATTTCCGCTGGTTGTATTTCAGACCGGTTCGGGCACGCAATCGAATATGAATGCGAACGAAGTTATCTCGAATCGCGCCATTGAGCTGGCGGGCGGAGTCATGGGAAGCAAGACGCCGGTGCATCCTAATGATCACGTTAATCGCGGACAATCATCCAACGATACATTCCCGACGGCGATGCATATTGCTGTGGCGCAGGAACTGGCCAGCCAATTATTCCCCGCCGTGGGGAAATTGCGCGCAACCCTTGCTCATAAGGTCGAGCAGTATCGGGATGTCGTTAAAACGGGCCGCACCCACTTGCAAGACGCTACGCCTATTACATTAGGTCAGGAAATCAGCGGTTGGGTGGCTCAGCTTGATTTCGCGCTGGACGCCATCCAATCCAACTTGCCCGGTATTTATGATTTGGCAATTGGCGGCACGGCGGTGGGCACGGGTCTGAATTCGCACCCGCGTTTCGGCGAAGTGGCGGCGGCGCATATCGCCGAAATTGCCGGTTTGGCTTTTCGTTCGGCGCCGAACAAGTTTTTTGCGCTGTCGGCGCATGATGCCTTGGTTAATTTGTCCGGCTCGTTGCGCACTTTGGCCGCGGCCTTGATGAAAATAGCCAACGATGTGCGTTGGCTTGCAAGCGGTCCGCGTTGCGGCATCGGTGAACTGGTCATACCCGATAATGAGCCGGGTTCGTCGATTATGCCGGGAAAAGTGAATCCCACTCAGTGCGAAGCCATGACTATGGTGTGCGTTCAGGTGTACGGCAACGACGCAGCAGTGGCGTTTGCGGGCAGCCAGGGTAATTTTCAACTGAACGTCTACAAGCCGGTCATGGTGCACAATGTTCTTGAAAGCATTGGCTTGCTTAGCGACGCGTGTCGTTCCTTTAATGACCATTGCGCCGTGGGAATCGAGCCTAATCTCGAGAAAATCGCGTTGAATCTTGAAAAAAACCTGATGCTGGTTACAGCATTGAATCGTCACATTGGTTACGACAAGGCCGCTTCGATTGCGAAGAAGGCGCAGAAGGAACAAACTACCTTGCGCGAGGCGGCTTTGGCGCTTGGCTACGTTACTGCGCAGCAGTACGACGCCTGGATTGTCCCGCTGGATATGACGCATAGCGGGTGAAGTTTATTTTTGTGGAATATAGGTCGATATCATGGCTGTTCAGGTGCATGTAAAAAGAGCGTACGATCCGGTCGGCTCCGATGACGGTTACCGGGTGCTTGTCGATCGTCTTTGGCCGCGCGGTTTGTCAAAGGAAACATTACAGACGGATGCCTGGATTAAAGATTTGGCG
>JBDTGB010000118.1:0-1704 GCA_039937635.1 Burkholderiaceae bacterium
CTGGAGGGGATGCCTTCAGTCTGTGGCTAAAAACCAGTGGGAAGCGGCGGAATGCCTGGGGCTAAATCGGTTGCAACGCATGATGAAGGTTATTTTGCCGCAGGCATTGCGCATTGCAACGCCGCCCACGGTGGGGTTTATGGTGCAGATCGTCAAGAACACGTCGGTCGCCTCGCTGGTTATTGGCTACGCCGAATTGTCCTATAACGCCAAAATATTAAATAATTCCACCTTTGAGCCGTTTCTGTATTTCGGGTGTGCGGCTATCCTGTATTTCATTATTTGTTATCCCATGTCTCGCTGGAGCCTGGAGCTGGAAAGGAAGCTTAATGTCGCTCGTGGTTGAACTTAAAGATGTGCACAAGCGGTTTGGGTCCCAACAGGTGCTCAAAGGGATTTCACTGACCGTCAACAAGGGCGAAATTGTGGCGATTATTGGTCAAAGCGGTTCGGGCAAAAGCACCGTTTTGCGCTGCATGGATAGACTGGAAACGATCGATAGCGGCGCTATTACGGTCTGCGGGCACGATTTGACGGACAAAAATTTCAATTTGCGCGGGTTGCGCCTCGACGTCGGTATCGTGTTTCAAAGCTATAACTTGTTTCCCCACTTGACGGTGCTGCAAAATATTACGCTGGCGCTGACATCGGTCAAGAAGCTTCCTCGGCATGCGGCAAAAGCGGTGGCCGATAGCGTGCTGGAGCAAGTCGGTTTGCTTGAAAAGCGCGAGGCCTACCCCGAGCAGCTTTCGGGCGGGCAACAGCAACGCGTGGCAATTGCCCGGTCGTTGGCGATGGATCCGCAACTGATGTTGTTTGACGAAGTGACCTCTGCGCTGGATCCCAAGCTGACGGGTGAAGTGCTCAAGGTCATTGAAGCGCTCGCCCTTAAAGGCATGACAATGGTGTTGGTGACGCACGAGATGGCGTTTGCCTATAAGCTGGCTAATCGTGTAGTGTTTATGCATGAAGGACTGGTTTGGGAGCAAGGCGATAGCCACATCCTGAAAAATCCCGCCACCAAAGAGCTGCAAGAGTTCGTGGGTAGTGGTTTGTAGGTTGATGCGGGGCCTTGGTTGATGGCGGCGTACTCGTTAATGATAAACAGGAGACACAAGATGAAAATTGACGTAATGACTGTAAGGAAGATAGCCGGCCGGGCGTTTGGACTGAGCTTGTTGGCGGGCGCCCTGGTACTGGGTTCCATGCCGGCCAATGCAAATGATTTGAAGACAATTAAAGAAAATAAGGTGATCCGTATAGCGATCGATTTAGGAGTGCCGCCTTTTGGCATGAAAGATTCTTCGCTCAAGCCCACGGGATCCGACGTTGGAACGGCCCAGCTTCTGGCCAAAGACTTGGGCGTCAAACTGGAAATCGTTCCCACAACCGGCGCGAACCGCATACCGTTCCTGCTGACGAACAAGGCCGATATCGTCATTTCCAGCTTATCCATGACGCCCGAGCGGGCCAAGGTGATTGATTTTTCCGTCCCTTATGCGGCGATTCAGGCGGTGGTTGGCGCCCCCAAAAGCATGAACATAAAATCCATGCAGGATCTTGTGGGTAAAACGGTGATTTCAACTCGGGGGACAACCAACGATCTTGCGATCACCAAACTGGCGCCCCCGGGAACGAATATTCTTCGGTTCGACGATGACGCGACTTCAATCACCGCGGTGGTCAGCGGACAGGGGGATATCT
>JBDTGB010000119.1:0-6538 GCA_039937635.1 Burkholderiaceae bacterium
CACGTGTGCGGGCGTTGCGCGGCCCTAATCTTTGGTGCCGGCAAACGGCCATCGAAGCCATTGTGTCGTGCACCGAGACCGAAAGTGTCATCCGCGATATGGATGTGTTTGAAACCAGGCTGCGTGCCCGTTTTCCCGACATCGATATCTTGAAACCGCCCGGTCAGGACCGATCCAATTCCATGGCGCATTCCTTGGCTTACGCCGCTTTGCGGCTTCAGACCCAGGCGGGTTGTCCGGTCACTTTCAGCCGAACTTCGCCCCTGACCGAACCGGGTATGTATCAAGTTATCATTGAGTACAGCGAAGAAGAAGTAGGCCGTTTGGCCTTTGATCTGGCTCGCGCGCTTTGTATTGCCGCCATGCTCGATGCGCCTTTCGACTTGACCGATGCGCTGACGCGCTTGCGCGACATAAACGAAGATGTGCGTCTTGGACCCAGCACGGGTTCTATTGTTCACGCCGCGCTGGCGCGTCAGATTCCCTGTCGGCGTTTAACGCAAGGCAGCGTTGTGCAGTTTGGCTGGGGCAGCAAACAGCGGCGTATCCAGGCGGCGGAAACGGATAGCAGCAGCGCGGTTGCCGAGTCCATTGCGCAAGACAAAGAGTTGACTAAAAGGTTGCTTGCCGCGGCGGGCGTGTCGGTGCCCGACGGGCGTTGTGTCAGCAACGCTGAAGACGCTTGGGCCGCCGCTCTGGAGATTGGCGGCCCGGTGGTGATCAAGCCTCGCGACAGCAATCAGGGCAAAGGCGTGGCGGTTAATGTGCAGGGCCGCGATCGCGTGCTGGCGGCGTATGCAGTAGCCAGCGCCAACGGCTCGGATGTTATCGTCGAACGTTTTTTTTCTGGTCACGATTTTCGTTTGCTGGTGGTGGGCGACAACCTGGTTGCGGCCGCTCGTCGCGACCCGCCGCAGGTGATTGGCGATGGCGAGCGCACCATAGCGCAACTGGTCGATCTGATCAACGCCGACCCGCAACGCGGCGAAGGCCACGGCATGTCGCTGACCAAGATTCGGCTCGATCATATTGCGCTGACGACAATGTCTTTGCAGGGGTATGCAGCCGATTCGATTCCGGAAAAGGGTGTCCTGGTTGCGCTTCGCAACAACGCCAACTTAAGCACGGGCGGAACGGCGACCGACGTGACGGATCACGTTAACCCCGAACTGGCGGCTAGCGCTGTCGCGGCTGCGCAAATGGTGGGGCTGGATATCTGCGGCGTGGATCTGGTCAGTGAAAATGTTTATGAACCGCTGGAAAAGCAACGCGGGTGTATCGTCGAAGTTAATGCGGCGCCCGGGTTGCGGATGCACTTGACTCCATCCTTTGGCAAGGGCCGCGCGGTTGGCGAGGCCATCGTCAATAGTATGTTTGCCGAGGGTGAGAACGGTCGCATTCCTCTGGTGGCGGTTTCCGGCACCAACGGCAAGACAACGACGGTGCGCCTGATTGCCCACATGATTGCCAGCACGGGGAAGTGTGTCGGAATGACCAATTCCGATGGCGTTTATATCGATGGCCAGCGTATTGATACGGGCGATTGCAGCGGGCCAAAAAGCGCGCGCAATGTTTTGTTGCATCCGGATGTCGACGCTGCCGTATTCGAAACCGCGCGTGGCGGAATACTGCGTGAAGGATTGGGATTCGATCGTTGCAACGTGGCGGTGGTGACGAATATTGGCACGGGCGATCATCTGGGTATGAGTTTTATCAGCACGGTTGAAGACTTGGCTATTGTCAAGCGCGTGATTGTCGAGAATGTGGCGCTCGATGGGGTTGCGGTATTAAACGCCGCCGACCCGCATGTGGCGGCCATGGCTGAGAACTGTCCGGGCGCTGTCACCTTTTTCGCCCGCGATCGCAATCACCCTGTATTGGCGACGCACCGCGCGCAAGGGCATCGCGTGATATGTCTGGAAGCAGGCGATATCGTCCTGACCGATGGCGCTTTCGAACGCCGTATCGCGCTCGATAGAATCCCGATCACCCATGGCGGAGCGATTGCCTTTCAGGTTCAAAATGTCATGGCGGCGTTGGGTGCCGCTTGGGCGCTGGGATTGGACTGGGGAAGCATTCAGGCCGCGCTCGGCTCTTTTATCAATGACGCACAAACCGCCCCTGGCCGGTTTAATGTGTTTTCTTATCGCGGCGCCACACTGGTTGCCGACTATGGGCATAATCCAGACGCGATCCGAGCGCTGGTGCAGGCGGTGGAAACAATGCCCGCAACCCGGCGCACGGTGGTGATTAGCGGGGCTGGCGATCGGCGCGACGTCGATATTCGCCGCCAGACCGAAATTCTTGGAAGCAATTTTGACGAAGTAATTTTGTATCAGGATATGTGCCAACGCGGCCGCGCCGATGGCGAAGTGTTGGCCTTGCTTCGAGAAGGACTGGCTGGCGCCCGGCGAACAAAGGGGGTGCAAGAAATTCGCGGCGAATTTTTGGCTATCGATACCGCGCTTGATGCATTAAAAGAAGGCGAGCTATGCCTGATTCTGATTGATCAGGTGGAAGAGGCGCTGGCGCATATTGCGCGGCGCATCGCCGAGCAGAAGCCCGTGGCGGAACTGTCGGCCCGCGCTTGACCATGGTCGCTGGTGGCGAGTTCGCTCTTGATGGGCGATCTGGAACGGTGCAAATACCGGCTATTTATGTGATTAGTCTGGCATCGGCGGCGCAACGGCGTGCGTTCATGCGGCGCCAGCTCGATCCGCTGGGCCTGCCGTACAAATTTTTCGATGCCGTTCACGGCGCGCAAAACCCCGGTTATTATTTATTTAAAAAATACAATGACAAGGAACGAATCCGGCGCCGGGGAAAGGGTGCATCGCTGCGCTTGTCGCAACTGGGTTGTTTCGCCAGTCATTACTTGCTGTGGGAAAAGTGCATGCGCGAGAACGTCCCTATTATTATTCTGGAAGACGACGCCGCGTTGTTGCCGCCCTTCGTACAGTTCTGCGGGCATGCCGCCCGGTTCGTTCACGAGTACGGTTTTGTCTGGTTGCAGCCAAGCAGGAAAATCGCTAATCAAACGGGCTTGCAGTTGGGAAAAATCGGACCGTTTTCCGTCCGAAAATTTGCCAAAGGCTTTAGCGGGACGACGGGTTACCTGATAAGTCCTGAAATCGCTCGGACGCTGATAAATTATTGCTCGGAATGGATATATCCCGTCGACAATACCCTGGATCGTTTCTACGAGCATAACGTGGAAGCCATTGGGATAGATCCGGTTTGCATTGTCCAGGATGACGATTTGGAATCTTTTATAAATGTGGCGGACTCCGGGCGGAAACGATCATTGATCGACACACTGCGCAGAGAATGCGCTAATCTAGTCGACTCTAGCCGAAGGATTAGGCATAATCTGACGTTTTCCATGAGGCATAAGCGGGCAAAGCGGTCGTCGCAGTCTGAATCGTAGCCGCTCCGCTTTTTCGAAATGGGGAGTAATCGTGGTGTTGCATAAATTGTTGCCGACAACGCTGTTTGTCCTGTTTTTAAGCGGTTTTGCTTCCGGCAGCCAGGCTGCGTCCGATACGATTCGCGTTATTACCGATCCCACCTTGCCGCCTATGGAATTTATGCAGTCTGGTCAGCGCGCGGGTTTTGATGTTGAGCTTGTTGAAGCGCTTGCCAAAGAAATGGGTAAAAAAGTGGAATGGACCGATAGCGATTATCAAGGTTTAATTCCAGCGATTGTGTCTGGCCGGGCCGATGCGGCTGTTTCGGCGATTTATATTAGCGACGCGCGCAAGAAGTTGGTGGATTTCACCGATCCGTATCTGGTTGGCGGCCAAGTTGTCCTGACCAAGAAGGATGGCACCATTAAAACACTGAAAGATCTGGACGGTAGAAATGTGTCCGTGCAGATGGGTACCGATTCCACCAAGTATTTGCAGGGCAAATTTCCCCATGTGAAGTTCGTCGAGGCGGAAAAGGGCGAGGTGATGCTTGATTTGGTGAATACCGGTCGCACGGACGCGGCGATAACGGGCCGGCAAGCGGCGGGACTGTACGCTCACAACCATCCCAATTTCACGGTTCTGCCCGAACAGATCACGACACGGGAATATGGCATTGCCGTTAGCAAGAAACAGCCTGAACTCATCAAAGAAATGAATGCGGCGTTGGCGCGTATTCGAAGCGATGGCGGCTATCAAAAAATTGCCGATAAATGGCTTAAAGGTCAGGCTCAGTGAGTGCGTTGTAGTGAGTGATGTTTCGGGTGTCCCGGATTTGTCGGATATGCGCCCCGACGATTGGGTCGAGCGTTGGCTGCCGCATTCATGGGGGCCTTATGCCCGTTTGTGTCGCCTGGATCGTCCTGTCGGCACGTGGCTGACCTTATTGCCCTGCCTGGCCGCGCTGATTCAGGCCGCTGACGGATGGCCTGATCTTTTCCGCTTGTTTATTTTTTCGTTAGGGGCGTTGCTGATGCGTGGCGTTGGCTGCACCATCAATGATATTTTTGATCGTGATTTCGATAAAAAGGTAGAACGCACGCGGTTTCGGCCGCTCACCAGTGGACAGCTCAGTTTAAAAAATGCGGTGTTTTTTTTGCTGGGGCAACTGGCGGTGTGTGCGTTATTGCTGTTGGCGGTGAATGAATACAGCCGGTGGCTGGCGTTGTTGTTAGTGCCGATTGTGATTGTTTATCCCTTGTGCAAGCGTTTCACCTATTGGCCGCAAGTCGTTTTGGGCATTGGTTTTAATTGGGGCATGCTAATGGCGTGGTCCGACACGCAAAATACGGTGCCGCTTGCGGCGATCGCCATGTGGGTTGGCGCGGTGTTGTGGCAGGTTGGCTACGATTCGATCTACGCTTATGTGGACGTGCGCGACGATAAAAGGCTGGGCTTGCATTCCACCGCGATGCGATTCGCGCAAAGCGGCAAGCAATGGATTAGCGGGTTTTACGCTGCGGCTTTGATCCTGTGGGTTTATAGCGGAATCGGCATGCAACTGGCCTGGGGGTACTACTTTGTCCTGGCGGCTATTGCGGCGCATTTCATCTGGCAAATGCGCGTGTTCGATCTGGCCAGGCCTGACCGTAACTTCATGCTTTTTCGATCCAATATGTGGATCGGCGTGTTGGCGGTTATTGCGGCGGTGGCCGGCACTGTGTCGGCTTGATGGGCTTGGCGCAATCGGCCGGCATCCAATGGGATTAGAATAATAATCCGTGCAGCGACACGAAAGAGCACAGAAAAACCAGGGAGACACAGTCATGGCGGGCCAGACGTCACAGCAAACCAGTCTTGAGTTTGATTACATTATTGTGGGTGCGGGATCGTCGGGGTGCTTGTTGGCAAATCGCCTGTCCGCCGACCCCAAACATAAGGTGTTATTGCTCGAGGCCGGCGGTCGCGACAACTGGCGCTGGATTCATATTCCGGTGGGCTATTTGTACTGTATTGGAAACCCGCGCACTGATTGGTGTTATCGCACTCAAGCCGACCCCGGCATCAATAATCGCTCCCTCGGTTATCCGCGCGGCCGCGTGTTGGGCGGGAGCTCCTCTATCAACGGCATGATTTACATGCGTGGCCAGGCGGCCGATTATGACGGCTGGGCAAGCTTGGGCAATCCGGGCTGGGGGTGGCAAGACGTCTTGCCTGTGTTTAAGTTCGTTGAAGACCATTACGCGGGCAATAGTGAATTTCATGGCGCATCGGGTACCTGGCGGGTGGAACGTCAACGTCTGTCATGGCAGGTGCTGGATGCCTTTCGCCAGGCGGCGGCGCAGGCGCAAATCCCGTCCATTGACGATTTCAACTGCGGCGATAATGAAGGTTGTTCTTATTTCGAGGTCAATCAGCGGCGCGGCGTGCGCTGGAACGCAGCGAAAGCTTTTTTGCATTCTATTGCGCATCGCCCCAATTTAACGGTGATGACCAGCGCTCAGGTTCGGCAAATCGTATTTGTCGGACGTCGCGCCGATGGCGTCAATTTTATTCACGAAGGCCAAAAGCAGTTCGCCCGTGCACGGTCTGAAGTTATTTTGTCATCCGGTTCGATCGGCTCGGTTCAATTGCTGCAGGTGTCGGGGGTGGGGCCGGGGGCGTTGCTGCAATCGTTGGGAATACCTGTGGTCCATGATCTGCCGGGTGTGGGCCAAAACTTGCAAGATCACTTGCAGTTGCGGCTGATTTACAAAGTGCAGGGCACTAAAACCCTTAACACCATGGCTTCGTCAATGTGGGGCAAGGCCAGGATGGGACTGGAATATGCTTTTCGGAAAAGTGGGCCTCTGGCGATGGCTCCCTCGCAGTTGGGGGCGTTTACCCGTTCCGGACCTGAACAATCGCGGGCCAATCTTCAATACCACGTTCAGCCCTTGTCTCTGGAAAAGTTTGGCGACGCACTGCACGAATTCCCGGCGTTCACGGCCTCGGTCAGCAATATACGACCCACCAGCCGGGGCCATATTCAAATCGTCTCGTCCAGCGCCCAAGATGCTCCCGAGATTTTATGCAATTACTTGCAAACAGAGGAAGACCGCCGGGTGGCGGCCGACAGCATACGTCTGACG
>JBDTGB010000120.1:0-3278 GCA_039937635.1 Burkholderiaceae bacterium
TTTAAATAAAGCCTCTCGCAGTTCGCGCCAGTTCGTCAGGTTGCCATTATGAATAAAGGTAATACCAAAGGGCGCATTGACATAAAACGGTTGAGCTTCCGCCACGTTGTCGCTTGATCCCGCAGTCGGATAGCGCACCTGCCCCAGGCCGCTGAAACCCAATAACGAGCGCATATTCCGCGTTCGAAACACGTCACGCACCAATCCATGCCCTTTATGCATGTAAAAAAATTGATCGTGCAGCGTTGCAATGCCCGCCGCGTCCTGACCGCGGTGCTGCAACAACAATAAACTATCGTAGATCAATTGGTTCACGGGGCTCGAACCGACAACCCCTACGAGTCCACACATTTGGATATTCCTGTTAAAACAATCAATACGGCAACCAGGACGCCAGCGACGGAGGAAGCAAGGCTTTGATCCTCTGTACGGCGGAAACGGCGGGCGCGGACAACTGCGCATCGCGCCACCATGGCTCTTTGGGCAACTGGGTATACCCCGCGAGGCCCACCAGCACCAGAACGATTAACAATCCGCGACTGAAACCAAACAAGGCGCCCAAGCCATGGTCGGCTGGGGTAAGGCCCGTCTTTCTAATTAAAGTGCCTAAAGTGATATTGACCAAGCCAACCAGCAAAAGAACGACAATGAACACCGCAGCATAGGCGACGGCCGTGCGCAACAAACCGTTGTCGATGAAACGCGCGATCCAGATCGACACGCTGGGCCCCCACCAGATTGCGGCCACAAAGGCCACAATGTACGCAATCAGCGAGAGAATCTCTTTCACGAGGCCTCTTAGAAGACCCAGAAATGCCGAAACCCCCAATATCGCCAGCACGATGTAATCGAAGCTGGTCACTTAGCGGAAATAAAACCGTTGTCATAGCCCAACGCGCGCAAGCGGGCCTGGGCCGCCTGGGCCGCCTCGCGCGTCGGGAACGGACCCACGCGCAATCGATACGTCGCCTTCCCGCCGGATGTCGCGGTTTCGATATAGGCATTCGTCACCCCGGACGCCACCAGCCGATCCCGACGCACCTGCGCGTCTTTATCGGTGGAATAGGCCGCTATCTGCAAAGTGTAATTGCCCTGCGCGGACTTCCTTTCAGGGGATGCCTGGCGAGGTTGACGCCCTTCCAGCAAGGCCAATGCCGCCGAGCCATCGTCGGTGCGCTTCACATGGTTTGATTTAGATTCGGACTTGGCGTCGGCCTTGGTCTCGGGCGACTTTTCACTTGGCCTGGATTTGGCTTGGGGGACCGGGCCTGACTCGGCACGCGCCGATGGCGCGGATTCAGGTCGTGGTCTAGTCTTGGGCGGCGGCACCTCGGCCGGTGGTTCGGCGGCATCGCCCGCTGCGCCGGAGTCGGGCAAAACACCATCGGGAGTCGGCAAAGGCGCATCGGTATCGGCCGGCGTATCCGCACCGGCCGGCGCGGTGGCCGGTGCGATTGATTCGGGCGTGGGCGGGGTAATTGCCGGCACAACCAGGGGCGCCTTGTTCTGATCCGGGGCTGGTTCAGTATCGAGCAGCATAGGCACAACAATGACTGCGGCAATAACCAGCGCCAGAGCCCCAATCAGACGTCGACGCGCGCGGCCCCGAAGCTCCCTGGTTTGCGTTTCGCTGGACACAGAAGAACGCGATGCGGAACGTCGCCCGGAACCGGGAGCAGACTCGTTGCGAGAGAATAATCCCATAAACCGTAAACCCTTGGTGGCGATCAAGCCAGTTCGTTGTGGCTTGTCATGCAAACATTAGTTAACTTTACGCCCCAGATCCTTAAGCACGGGACCAACCGTCTTAAAAGAACCGAACACGACGATTCTATCATCCCCGGAAGCCTGCTTTTGCGCTTCAGCAAAAGCTTGAACCGGATCGTTAAAACTTGCAACAGTCACAGGAGGCTTTTCCTTGACCGGAATAGGGCTTTTGCGCGCCGCAACCGCGGGAATCCTGTCAGGCGCTTTGATGCGAATCGCGCTGGTCGAAACCATGGTCTTTTTAGGGCCCGAAGGAAGCGCCGTCCGAACGATCTCGGCCAAGTGTTCACCATCGACGCCGCGCGGTCCGCCCAGGGTGGCGCAATACCAATGGTCGACCCTGCTCGCCATCTTGGCCACCACGCCGGCAATGTCCTTATCGCGAAGCATGCCGATCACTGCGTGGGTTTGAGGGAAATAAGACATGCCATCCAGGTTTTGCCCCAATGCCGCCGCCGCGTGCGGGTTGTGCGCAACATCGAGCACAACAGTCGGGTGGCCCGGCAGAATTTGCAGACGGCCTGGCAGGGACATTTGCAGCCCCAGGCGCACGGCCTGCTGCGGCACAACCAGCTTTTCCCTCAGAGCTTCAAGACCGGCCAGCGCCGCCGTCACATTCAGCAACTGATTGGCGCCACGCAGCGACGGATAAGCAAGGCCACGTCGACGCTGACCGCGGCCGCCGTATGACCATTGCAGTCTATCGCCGCCGTAATTGAAATCCTTTCCAAACAGCCATAAGTCGGCGCCAATTTCGTGTGCGTAATCAATCAGCGTGGACGGTGGAACCGGGTCGCCGCAAATGGCCGGGCGCCCCGACCGGTAGATATGGGCCTTTTCCCAGCCGATTTTTTCGCGTGTATCGCCCAGCCACTCGGTGTGATCCAGATCGATGCTGGTCACAATGGAGCAGTCGGCGTCGACGATGTTAACCGCATCAAGCCGCCCTCCCATACCGACTTCAAGCACCACGACATCGACAGCCTCGCGCTCAAAAAACGATAGGGCCGCCAGCGTCGCATACTCGAAATAAGTCAGTGTAATGCTTCCGCGCGTTGCTTCGACTTTCTGGAATTGCTCAATTATCTGTCCGTCGCTGGCGCTCTTGCCGTCAACACGTATACGTTCGTTGAAGTCGATCAAATGCGGCGAAGTGTACAAGCCAACATGATATCCGGCCGCCAATAAAATCGCTTCGAGCACCGCGCAGGTGGACCCTTTGCCATTCGTGCCACCCACCACGTATCGTATAAAGGGCAACTTCAGGCCAAGTTGCCTGGCTGCGGCTTGTACGCGGTCTAATCCAAGCTCTATGGGCGTGTGATGCAACGATTCTATATATTCCAGCCAATCGGTCAATGTGGCTGCGCTACCGGGTTTGGAGAGAGGCATGACAAATGTTCATAAATACTACCAGCGGGTGCCTATGTTAGCACCCGCCGACAGACAACGATGATGACCCGCGTCGATTATTTGTGTCGAACGGGAGGCAAGTCCGTACAGTTTCCTTC
>JBDTGB010000121.1:0-3012 GCA_039937635.1 Burkholderiaceae bacterium
AAAGCTCGGCATCGTTGTGCGACCAGGCCGCACGGCGTTGACACCCGAGGTAAGGTCGGCGAACAGGCTCATGCGACCTCCCCATTATCCCTGGCCAGGGCATACACGGCTTCAACAAAAGCAGCGCCACGATGGCGATAGTTCCTGAACATATCCATACTGGCGCACGCGGGTGAAAGCAACACAACATCGCCTTGACGCGCCAGCGCAAAGCACTGGGCAATCGCCTGCTCCAACGACTCTGCTCGCTGCATGGGCACGTCCGTGTCAGCCAGCGCCTGTTCTATGATGGGGCCATCGCGTCCAATCAGCACTACAGCGCGCGCATGTTCCTTAACCGCTTTAGCCAAGGGTGAAAAATCCTGGCCCTTGCCTAAACCGCCCGCAATCAGCACCGCTTTCTGATCCATGCCCTCGAGCGCGGCGACGGTTGCTCCGACGTTCGTGCCCTTGCTGTCGTTGATAAAATCAATACCGGCAATCGTTTGTATAAACTCGGTGCGATGCGGCTCGCCGCCGTAATCACGCAGTGCGCGCAACATGTCCGCCCACCCCAGACCCAGGGCGCGTGCCAGCGCCAATGCGGCCATGGCATTCAAGGCGTTATGAACGCCGCGCACCCGAAGCGCATCGACAGGCATCAGGCGGGTCAAACGACCCTCGGACCGTTGGGGTTTGGCGACCAGTTTTTTCCCACGCGTGTTGGGTTTGGGCGCATCGAAATCGGCCGCTTCGGCGGCAACCAGCCAACGCATGTCGTGACTATTTTCAATCCCAAAATCGCCCACGCTGCTAGGTGCGTCGCGGCCAAAGCTGCGAACGTCAATCGCGTTGATATCGGCAACCATAGCGCATACAAGCGGATCACCGCGATTAACAACCACGACTTTCGACGCATGCAACAACTTCGCTTTTGACGCCGCATACGCCTGCATGGATCCGTGCCAATCCAAATGATCTTGCGTGACATTTAAAACGGCGGCGGCGTCAGGCGTCAGGCTATGGGTTGTCTCCAGTTGGAAACTCGACAATTCCAGCACCCAAACGTCGGGAAGCTCGTCCGCCGCCAACGCCTCGCGTAAAACAGCCAGCGCCGCCGGGCTGATATTGCCCGCAGCGCGAGCGGACAGGCCGCTTGCCTGAACCAGTTGGCGAGTCATTACAGTGACCGTCGTCTTACCGTTCGTGCCCGTCACAGCCAGCACCCGAGGTCGATAGCCTTGCGCGGCCATGTCGGCCAACGCGCGTGCAAAAAGCTCGATCTCACCGACCACTTCAATATTGTGCGCCGCCGCTAAAGCCAGAAAAGACGTGACCGGTTCGTGCAGTGGCGACAGCCCCGGGCTGATCACGATCTGTTGCACGTCGCGCAACGCATCCTCGGTCAACGCACCGGCGCCCAGGCGGCAGTCGAAATCGACTTCGGCGCCCAAACCGGCGCGCAACGCGGCCAAAGCGGCCGGCTCGTCGCGCGTGTCCAGCACACGCAAGCGCGCGCCGTGTTCAACGCACCAAAGCGCGGCCGCAAGCCCAGTCTCTCCCAGCCCAAGGACCAGGATCAACCCGTTTGCTTTAACCGAAGGAAAAGACATTGTGTTCATCGTAATTTCAAACTCGCTAAACCAATCAAAACGAGCATCATGCTAATAATCCAGAACCGCACAACAACTTGGGTTTCCTTCCATCCACCCGCCTCGAAGTGATGATGCAAAGGCGCCATGCGGAAAATCCGCCGGCCTTCTCCGAAACGTCTCTTCGTATATTTGAAATAACTCACCTGCAGCATGACTGAGAGCGTTTCGACTACGAATACGCCTCCCATAATGAACAAGACTATTTCCTGACGCACAATGACGGCGATCGTCCCCAAAGCGCCACCCAGCGCCAACGCCCCCACGTCACCCATAAAAACCTGAGCGGGGTAGGTGTTGAACCAAAGAAAAGCCAGACCGGCGCCGGCGATGGCGGCGCACAACACCATCAGTTCGGAAGCGCCCGGAATATAAGGAAACAGCAGATACTTCGAGTAATCGACGCGCCCCACGACGTACGCAAAAATACCCAGCGCGCTACCCACCATTACGGTTGGCATGATCGCCAGGCCGTCCAGACCGTCGGTCAGATTAACGGCATTGCTCGATCCCACAATAACCAGCCAGGTCAAGGCCACGAAACCAAACACGCCCAGGGGATAGCTGACACTTTTAAAAAAAGGCACGATCAAGTCGGCCCGCGTGGGCAGCGGCATGGTGAATCCGCTAATGACCCAATCCCGGAACAAGGGCCACAATTCGGCATTAGCCGGCGCGGAAACAGCAAAACTCAGGTACACCGCCGCAATAATGCCGACAATGGCCTGCCAAAAGAACTTGCGCCTTGGGGACATGCCCTCGGGATCGTGATTAACCACCTTTTTGTAATCATCGGCCCAGCCAATCCAGCCAAAGCCAAACGTTACGAGCAACACAACCCATACAAAACGGTTGGTCCAGTCTGCCCACAACAACGTGCTGACCGCAATCGAAATAAGTATTAAAACGCCGCCCATCGTTGGCGTGCCTGTCTTTTGCAAATGCGATTTGGGTCCATAGGCGCGCACAGCCTGGCCAATTTTCAGCTCTGTCAGTTTGCGAATGACGCAGGGGCCCGCGAACAATCCAATGATTAATGCGGTGCCGCAGGCCAGCACTGCCCGGAATGTAATATATTCGAACACTCCGAAAGCGCGAAAGTGAGAATCGGACAACCAGCGTGCTATTTCAAGTAGCATGGCGCGCCCCTTCAACTCGATTTATTATTTGTTTTCCGAGCGCGCGCACCACTCTTTCCATGTGAGTGCTGCGCGATCCTTTAACCAGGATATTGGCCGGCGCAAGGGTCGCCAAATAAGCCACCAACACATCGATAGAATCAAAAGAACGGCCACGCTCGCCAAAGGCCGCCGCTGCGTCGGCGGCGGCCGGCCCAAAAGCGAGCAGGCTATCAATAGCGCATTCACTTGCGTAAGCGCCC
>JBDTGB010000122.1:0-1703 GCA_039937635.1 Burkholderiaceae bacterium
AAGCGTCACCCCCACAAGCGCGCACCCGCTCAATCACCTGCCGCGGATCAGCGCCACCTGGCAACAGGGCGACAACACGGTTGCGCCGCCATGCCTGAATCTCGGGCTCTGTGCCCGGTTCGCCAAACAAAGCTTGTTCATCCTCGGTGTCGCTATCGGCATCCTCGACTGAAACCGATAACGCCCCCGCCGCAAACAAGGCGTCCGACAAAGCCTCGGCCTGCGCCTGCAGGCAATTAAGCACGAGTTCACGCATAGTATCTTCCATTCACCTTCGCCCTCGTGACCGACTCCCGGGCACACTGGGCGCCCGGCGTTTACGGGCGTTGCGACAGCTTATGCTCCAGATAATGAATGCTTGTGCCGCCTTCGATAAAGCGCGCATCCCGCATGAGCTCGCGATGCAAAGGAATATTGGTCAATACCCCTTCGACAACCATTTCCGACAACGCAATATCCATACGCGCAATCGCTTGCGCGCGCGTGTCCCCATACGTGACAAGCTTGGCAATCAAAGAATCATAATATGGTGGCACCACATAGCCCGGAAAAACATGAGAATCCATGCGCACGCCAGGGCCGCCCGGGACATGCCAATCGGTAATGCGCCCCGGACTGGGGGTGAATTTGAACGGGTCCTCGGCATTAATCCGGCATTCCAGAGCGTGCCCCTTGATTTGGACGTCGCGCTGGCGCAGTAAAAACTTTTCGCCGGCGGCAATCAGAATCTGTTGCTGCACCAGATCGATACCGGTCACCATCTCGGTGACCGTATGCTCGACCTGAATCCGGGTATTCATTTCAATAAAGAAGAATTCCTCGTTCTCATACAAAAATTCAAACGTTCCCGCGCTACGGTAGCCAATTTTTCGGCATGCCTCGGCGCAGCGCTCGCCAATACGCTCGATAACGCGCCTGGGGATGCCGGGGGCCGGGGCCTCTTCAATGATTTTTTGATTGCGCCGTTGCATGGAGCAATCACGATCGCCCAGCCATATCGCATTACGACCGCCGTCGGCCAGCACCTGAATTTCCACGTGGCGCGGATTTTCGAGAAACTTCTCCAGATAGACTTCGGGGTTATTAAACGCAATTCCCGCCTCGGAGCGCGTCGTGGCCACTGCATTAAACAGCGCCGCTTCCGTATACACCACGCGCATGCCGCGCCCGCCGCCGCCGCCCGAGGCCTTGATGATGACGGGGTAGCCTATTTCACGCGCTATGCGCTGAATCTCGGCCGGATCGTCGGGCAAGGCGCCCTCGGAACCTGGCACCACGGGCACACCCGCTTCAATCATGGCTCGTTTTGCGTTGACCTTGTCGCCCATCAGCCGGATCGATTCCGAGCGGGGGCCAATAAACACAAAACCGCTTTTCTCGACCCGTTCAGCAAAGTCGGCGTTTTCTGCCAGGAATCCATAACCAGGGTGAATCGCTTCCGCGTCGGTAACCTCGGCCGCCGAAATCAATGCCGGCATATTCAAATAGCTGTCGCGCGCGGCAGCCGGGCCAATGCAAACAGACTCATCGGCCAGACGGACGTAATTGGCTTCACGGTCCGCTTCGGAATGAACCACGACGGTTTTTACACCGAGCTCGCGACAGGCGCGTTGTATACGCAGGGCAATCTCGCCCCGATTTGCAATAAGAATTTTTTCAAACATCGATTAGCCGATCAAAAACAGGGGTTGACCGAACTCAAC
>JBDTGB010000123.1:0-10700 GCA_039937635.1 Burkholderiaceae bacterium
TGACCAGCCGACATAACCGTAAGCCAATGGCAGAAATTTTCCAATTGGCGAATATTGCCGGGATAATTAAACCCGGCCAGGGCCGCCAGCGCCTTGGGCGTCAAACGACGCACGGGAACCTTCAAGGTGTTGGCGCTGGCCTGCAGAAAAAAACGGGTCAGCGCGGGAATGTCTTCTTTGCGTTCCCGCAATGGCGGCAAACGCAAGCGAATTACATTCAAACGATGAAACAGATCCTCGCGAAATTGCCCCTGGGCCACTCGCTGTTCAAGCGGCTGATGGGTGGCGGCAACAATGCGAACATCCACGCGTATGGCTTGCGAGCCCCCAACACGGTAGAAGCTTCCTTCGGCCAAAACACGCAACAGGCGCGTTTGCAGCTCGAATGGCATATCGCCAATTTCGTCTAAAAACAAAGTGCCGCCGTCGGCTTCCTCGAAACGCCCGCGACGCAACTGGGTCGCCCCTGTAAAAGCTCCACGCTCGTGGCCGAACAACTCCGCCTCCAACAGGTCGCGCGGAATGGCCGCCGTGTTAAGGGCAACAAACGATCCGCCCGCGCGAGCGCTGTGCGTGTGCAGCGCTCGCGCAACCAACTCTTTACCTGTACCCGATTCGCCTGTGATCAACACCGTGGCGCGAGACGCAGACAAACGTCCGATCGCGCGATAGACCTCTTGCATCGCCACCGAGGTGGATCGCATTAAAGTGGCCCCCGCTTCGGCAAGATAATCCGGCGCGCCGCCCGGCGAATGATCCCGCGCCGCGCGCTGTATTAGCGCGACGGCTGCATCGGTGTCAAATGGCTTGGCCAAGTAATCAAAGGCGCCTTTCTGAAACGCGGTGACCGTGCTGTCCAAATCGCTGAATGCTGTCATTACAATGACAGCTAAATCAGGGTGGCGCTGTTTTACCAAGGCTAATAAACTTAGCCCATCGCGGCCCGGCATGCGAATGTCGGTCACCAGCACCGAGGGCGTGGCCTGTTCAAGCTGCGCCAGTACAGCCTCGGCGGAGGTAAAACTTTGCGTGTCGATCGATGCGCGCGCCAGTGCCTTCTCCAGCACCCAGCGTATGCTCTGATCGTCGTCCACAATCCAGACCGGTTTCATGTGCGCTCCAGGGGCAATAGCATGCGAAATTCCGTACACCCCGGACGCGACTCGAACTCGATAAGGCCGCCATGCTGCTGCACAAACTCTTGGGCCAGACTCAAGCCCAGGCCTGTACCGTCCGGGCGTCCCGTAACCAGCGGATGAAAAATCTTGTCGCGCAGCCCGCCGGGCACTCCGGGCCCGTTGTCGATCACCGAAACGATCACGCCCATCCTGGCCGGCCCCGACGCCAGCACCAATCGATGGCCGATGCGCGTGCGCAAAGTAAGTCGCGAACCCGCAAGGGTGTGCCCTTCTGTCAGCGCTTGGGCGGCGTTACGGGCCATATTCAAAAACGCCTGCAACAAACGAGCCGAGTCGCCCAATAACTCTGGCGCGGACGCATCGTAGTCGCGCACCAGCTCGATCTGCGCCCCAAACTCCGTGCTAATCAACGTATATACGCGTTCGCAAAGCTCGTGGATGTTGAATCGTGCGGTAAGCAACGGAGAGGCTTGCGGCGCAATCAGCCGGTCAATCAGGGCGCCAAGCCGATCAACCTCGGCAATAATAACGCCCGTATATTCGCGCAATGATTCAGAACCCAGCTCGGCATCCAGCAATTGGGCCGCGCCACGTATGCCTCCCAAAGGGTTCTTGACTTCGTGCGCCAAATTCCGCAGCGATTCCCGCTGCGCGCCAAGCTCTTTGGCCAGGTGACGGCTGCGATCCAGCAGAACATGCTGCTCCAGGGCGCGCACTTCAAGCAACGCCGCCCAAGGACGGTCGGCCAACGGCACAATCGTCAGACTAACCGGCAAGGTTGATCCGAGCCGATCAATAAACAGGTCTTGACGCAATACTCCGAACTTCCCGTTAATGGCGTCCAGGAATCGCGATTCCAACGCCGTGTCGGCATTGAATAACGAATACCCGAATAGACCAATCAACTGCTTGCGCGGCAAACCCAGCAACTCTTGAGCCGGAGCGTTGGCGTACTCGACCTCGCCTTGATTATTTAGAAGCAAAATCGTGCTTGCCAACATATCGTAGCCGGCGAGGTCCATCACGGTGCGAACTTAAAGACTGTAATACATATCAAATTCCACAGGATGAGTGGTCATGCGCAAACGCGTGATCTCGGCCATTTTGAGTTCGATATAGGCGTCCAGCATGTCGTTGCTGAACACGCCGCCGCGAGTCAAAAATTCACGGTCGCGATCCAAAGCGGCAATCGCCTCGTCAAGCGACGCGCACACAGTCGGAATTTTTGCGTCTTCTTCAGGTGGCAGGTCATAAAGATTTTTGTCGGCGGGATCGCCCGGATGAATCTTGTTTTGCACACCGTCAAGGCCCGCCATCATCAACGCCGAAAAAGCCAGATAAGGATTGGCCAGCGGATCGGGAAAACGCGTTTCCACTCGACGCGCCTTCGGACTGTTGACGTAGGGAATACGAATCGAGGCGGAGCGATTGCGCGCGGAGTAGGCCAACTTGACCGGTGCTTCGAAATGCGGAACTAGCCGCTTGTACGAGTTCGTGCCCGGATTGGTGATGGCATTCAAAGCGCAAGCATGCTTGATAATCCCGCCGATGTAATACAGGGCAAATTCGGACAAGCCAGCGTAACCGTTGCCGGCAAACAAGTTTTGACCATCCTTCCAGATTGACTGGTGCACATGCATGCCCGAGCCATTGTCGCCCACGATGGGCTTGGGCATAAAGGTGGCGGTTTTACCGTAAACATAGGCAACGTTATGGATGGTGTACTTCAGTATCTGGTTCCAGTCGGCGCGCTGCACCAGTGTGCTGAAGCGCGTTCCAATTTCCAGTTGACCCGGGGCAGCCACTTCGTGGTGATGCACCTCGACTGGAACGCCCTGTTGTTCCAGCAGCAGACATATTTCAGAGCGAATATCCTGAAAGGAGTCAACCGGCGGCACTGGCACGTACCCTCCCTTTGCGCTGGGACGATGGCCCAAATTGCCATTATCCGGATCAATCGAGCGCGACCAGGGTGCTTCATCGGACTTGATCTTGACGAAACAACCCGACATGTCGTCATTCCATGCCACGCCGTCGAATATGAAAAACTCGGGTTCAGGTCCGAAATAAGCCGTGTCGCCCAAGCCGCTTGATTTCAAGTAGGCTTCAGCGCGTTTCGCCAGCGAACGAGGGTCGCGGTCGTAGCCTTTCAAATCGGACGGCTCAACGACGTCGCACGACAGAATTAAGGTGGTTTCCTCGCGAAACGGATCCATATGAGCCGTGTTTGGGTCGGGGATCAGAACCATATCCGATGCTTCAATTCCTTTCCATCCAGGCAAGGAAGAACCGTCGAACGCCTGCCCGGATTCAAGCTTTTCCTCGTCGACTGTATGGCCCGGGACGGTCATATGGTGCTCGCGTCCCAAGGTGTCGGTGAAGCGAAAATCCACAAAGGCCACTTCGCGTTCTGCAATTAATTTAACAACGTCTTCCGGACTGGACATATAAACTCCTGAGCAGTAATAAGTTAAGCAATCAAGGTGATGAATAAGAAGCTATAAAGCAAAAACCATGCCCGTTTAATCAAACCGGATTGCGCCGGTTCCAGGCGAAACCACAACTCGCCTTGACAAAAAGAGAGCATAACGCCCCAATTTGGTGCAAATTGTAGTGCAATCGCTTGAATCTTTGCACCTCATTCTAAAAATTCCATTTGCAAATCATTCAAAAACCGCCAACCCAGCGGCGTGGCCCGCAAACGAGTCAGATCGGGTTCGAGCAAGCCACGGGCAACCGCCCTGTCAAGCGGCGCGCCAATCGAGCGCAGCGACAGACCAGTGCGTTCAACAAAACTGGCGGCGGGTACTCCCAACTTTAAACGCAGCGCGTTCAACATGAACTCAAAACCTAACTCGTCGGCGCCCACCACGCGCTCTTCGACAATATGACTGTTGTCCATTCGTTGCGCTTTATCCATCCACGACGCCGGGTTTTTTAATTTGGACTGGCGAATAATCCTGTCATGGAAGGACAGCTTGCCGTGCGCGCCCGGCCCGATCCCCAGATAGTCGCCGAATTCCCAATAGTTCATATTATGGCGGCAGCGCGCGCCCGGCCGCGCATACGCGGATACTTCGTAGCGCTCCCAGCCATTCAAGCCAGTCTGCTCAGCAATCAAATCCTGCATGGCCGCGCTTGTGTCGTCATCGGCCACAATTGGCGGATATTTGGCAAAAACCGTATTGGGTTCGAATGTCAGGTGGTACAAGGACAAGTGTTCGGTCTGAAACGACATGGCAGTGCGCAAATCGTCGGCGCACCCTTCCAGGGTTTGCCGCGGCAGCGCATACATGATGTCCAGATTGACGCGATTGACGGCTGTTTGCGCGAACTCAATGGCTTTGCGGGCCTGATTCGAATCGTGAATGCGCCCCAGCGCGCTTAGCGACCGATCGTTAAAACTTTGAACGCCCAGGGAAATTCGATTTACGCCGCTGCGGGCATACTCCACAAACCGGCCAGCCTCGGCAACCCCGGGATTGGCTTCGAGCGTGATTTCAGCATCGGGCAGCACATTCAGACACGAACGAAACAAGGTCAGCATCTGATCGATGGTCGCCGCTGAAAGCAGGCTGGGTGTGCCACCGCCGATGAAAATCGACACCACCCGGCGCCCCCATACAAGCGGAAGCGCCTGTTCCAGGTCAGCGCGCAACGCGGCCAAATAAGTCGATTCCGGCAGCTCGCCCTTAAGCTCGTGAGAATTAAAATCACAGTAAGGGCATTTATGCACGCACCAGGGCACATGAACATACAAGGACAGAGGCGGCAAGCCGGCCAAGGTCGTTGGGCCGGCAGCCGGCCTATCTGGAACTCGCGGCACGACAGTAGGAGGCACTTAGATCTCGTTGTGGGTTGATAAAGCCTGCAATAGCTTTTTTAAAGCCCGGGCGCGGTGACTGAGCCTGTTTTTAAGCTGTGGGCTTAGTTCCGCCGCCGTTTTACCCAACTTCGGCAGATAAAAGTAGGGATCATAACCAAATCCGTGCGTTCCGCGGGGCTCGTCGATTATTTCGCCGGCCCAGACGCCCTCGGCAATAATGGGACGGGGATCTTCAGCCGAACGCGCATACACCAACACGGCAATATAGCTTGCGGACCGATTGCTTTGCGTGCGCAACAGGCGAAGCAGACACTGGTTATTGGCTTCATCGGATTTTTCGCCGCCGTGGAGCGCGGAAAAGCGCGCGGAAAACACGCCAGGCGCGCCATTCAAACTATCCACGCACAGGCCCGAGTCGTCCGCCAATGCTGGCAAACCCGTCAGGGCGCTTGCATGGCGCGCCTTGGCCAGCGCATTTTCCACAAACGTGCCGAAAGGCTCATCCGCTTCCGAAACGCCCAGCTCGCCCTGAGCCACCATGGTAACACCGGCGGACTGTAGAATCGCCGAGAACTCGTTCAACTTGCCGGCATTATTTGACGCAAGAACAATTCTGGAACCGGGCATAAAAAGCGTTGATGGATTCATTTGTCGAGCGTCGATTGATCCGCGTGCGCGCTAACGGACGCATCGGCCTCGGCGGCATCCTTCACCAGCAAAGAGACGAACTCTTTGGCAAACACCGGCAAGCGATCAAGCCGCCTGACGCAAATATGGAGCTTGCGCAAGGCCCATTCATCGTTTAGAGCAATCATTTTAAGCGGCAGATTCCTGACGTAACGTTGAGCCGCAGATTCGGGTATGACGCCAATTCCCACATGCGCCGATATCATGCGGCACGCGGCCTCGAAGTTGCTTACTTCGACCCTGAATCGCAGAACGCGGCCTAAATCATCGGCCGCCTGCAGCAAAAAGGCATGGATCGCACTGGCCTCGGACAAACCAACGTAGTCGAACCCCAGCGTTTGGTCAAAATCCAACGCGTCCGCAACCGCCAAAGGATGGTCAACAGGCGTCACTAACACTAAACGGTCTGTCCGATACGGCAAAAATTCAATGTCCTGCGCCCCCCCCGCCAAGGCTGTCACGCCGACATCGGCCGACCCTTCCGCAACCGCCTTGACCACCAGGAAACTAAGCCGTTCGCGCAATTCCACATTGACGTCGGGATGGCTGGACAGATAACGCCCCAGCACTTCGGGCATAAATTCATTCATGGCCGTCGTATTAGCCACTATCCTGATACGGCCCTTGACGCCGTTTGCGTATTCCTGGATATCGCCGCGCAAATGCTCGAGTTGACGCAGCACCACGCGCGCGTGACGCACGAAGGCTTCGCCCGACGGGGTCAAGGTAACCCCCTGGCTGGACCGGTACAACAACGCGGTGCCCAAATGGCTTTCAAGATTCTTGACCCGCGTGCTGGCGGCGGGCAAAGATAAAAAAGAACGTTCAGCCCCCTTGGTCATGCTGCGCGCACTGGCCACATTGACCATAAGCTGCATATCGACCAAGTCAAAGCGCATTGTCATCGAATTATGTTCTCTTCAAAATTGACAAACCCCCGCTTAAGCAAGCGATAATTGGCAAAACCCAAGTATTCGGGCACAGTGCAAACATTGTAATGAATTCAAAAATAGCCCCTTATGCCGCAGCCCACTCAAGACCACCAAGCCATTCGCGATGCGATTCGCGCTTTATGCGCCCAGTTTCCACCCGAATACTTTCGAAAGCTCGACGAACAAAAAAGCTACCCCGAGGAATTCGTCGATACGCTGACCAAAGCGGGCTGGCTGGCCGCCCTGATTCCCGAAGAATACGGCGGTTCGGGTCTTAGCCTGACCGAAGCCTCGGTCATTATGGAGGAAATCAATCGCGCGGGCGGAAATTCCGGCGTTTGCCACGGCCAGATGTACAACATGGGCACCCTGTTGCGTCACGGCTCCAAAGAACAAAAAGAACACTATTTGCCACGTATTGCCAGCGGCGAGTTGCGCCTGCAATCGATGGGAGTCACCGAGCCCACCACCGGCACGGACACCACAAAGATTAAAACGATGGCGGTCAAAAGGGGCGACCGCTATGTGGTGAACGGACAAAAAGTCTGGATATCGCGCATTCAGCATTCCGATCTCATGATTCTGCTGGCCCGCACGACGCCACTGGATCAAGTCAAGAAAAAATCCGAAGGCATGTCGATCTTCATCGTGGATTTACACCAGGCGATCGGCAATGGCCTGGAAGTGCGCCCCATTCCAAACATGGTTAATCACGAAACCAACGAGCTCTTTTTCGACCAGCTTGAAATTCCGGTCGAAAACCTTATCGGCCAGGAAGGCATGGGCTTCAAATATATCCTGGACGGTCTGAACGCCGAGCGCACACTGATCGCCGCCGAATGCATCGGAGACGGTTATTGGTTTATTGATAAGGTCTCGGCCTACGCAAAAGAACGAATCGTATTTAATCGGCCCATCGGGCAAAACCAGGGGGTGCAATTCCCCATCGCGCGCGCGCTGGTCAATGTCGAAGCGGCCAGCCTGATGCGTTACGAAGCCTGCCGCCTGTTCGATGCGCATCAAGCATGCGGGGCCCAGGCCAACATGGCCAAACTTTTAGCGGCCGACGCCTCCTGGGAGGCCGCCAACGTCTGTCTGCAATTTCATGGCGGATTCGGCTTCGCGAACGAATACGACATCGAGCGCAAGTTCCGCGAAACCCGGCTATACCAGGTCGCGCCCATTTCAACCAACCTGATTCTGGCTTATGTGGCCGAACACGTGCTGGGTCTGCCCCGATCGTTTTAAGCCCTTCATCGACCCGAACCATTCCATTCACCTTCTTTTTATTGCCAGAGCCATCACCATGAATAGCCCCAGTGCCGAGCTTGCCCAGTTTGCCGCTGAATTGTCGTACGACGATATCCCCGCACCCGTCCTGCGCCGGACCGAAGACTTGCTGCTCGATACCCTGGCGTCCGTGCTGGCGGGATCAACCGCGCGCCCCATACAAGCCATGTCGCACTTTGCCGACACCATGGGGCCCAGCCACGGGCCGTCCGAACTTATGGCGTCGCATCGCGGCACCAGCCCCTACTTCGCCGCCCTGGTCAACGCCGCTTCGGCCCATATGGTTGAGCAAGACGACGTGCATAACGGTGCTGTCTTCCATCCCGCCGCCGTCGTGTTTCCACCTGCCATCGCCACCGCCCAAGCGTTGGGCCGATCCGGCAAAGATCTGCTTTTGGCGTCGATCATTGGGTACGAAATCGGCATACGGACGGGCGAATTCCTGGGCCGCTCGCATTACAAAGTCTTTCACACCACCGGGACCGCAGGGACAATTGCCGCGGCTGTGGCGGTCGGCCGCCTGCTTCAACTGGACGCCGCCCAGATGCAACACGCCATCGGATCGGCGGGCACCCAGGCAGCGGGGCTATGGGAATTCCTGCGAGACGGCGCCGACTCCAAACAACTGCACACCGCCAAGGCAGCCGCCAACGGGCTAACCGCCGCTTACCTGGCGCACGATGGATTCACCGGCGCCCAGTGCATACTGGAAGGCCCCCAAGGCATGGCGGCCGGCATGTCAACCGATGCCGACCCGGCCAAGTTAACCGACCGACTCGGGTCCCGCTGGGCTGTTTTGGAAACCTCATTCAAGTTTCACGCATCGTGCCGCCACACCCACCCCGCCGCCGACGCATTGCTGCAGGTGATAAAAGCGCACGATCTGGCTTTCGACGACATTCAGTCCGTCGTGGCGCACGTGCACCAGGGCGCCATCGACGTGCTCGGGCCTGTCGTCAATCCAAAAACGGTGCACCAGTCCAAGTTTTCGATGGGAACCGTGCTGGGCCTGATCGCCCTGCACCGGCGCGCCGGCCTGCCCGAATTCGACGCCGCGATCAATGACAGCGCCATCACCGATTTCCGCTCGCGCGTTTCGATGCAACTAGACTCGGAAGTCGACGCCGCCTACCCCAAACAATGGATTGGAAAAGTAACGGTGCGCACTCGCGCCGGGCTAACCTTTGACGGGCGTGTGGACGAACCCAAGGGCGACCCCGGCAATACCCTGACGCGTTCCGAACTTGAAGACAAGGCGCGGCGACTGGGCGCCTACCGAAACGCGGCGACACAACAGGAAATACAAAGCCTGATTACGAAAGTATGGGGCTTGGCCGATGCCGAAATGGTTGGCCGTTTTCTGGAATGAACCCGCGAATTCGTCAAAACTGACAAAATAGTCATATTCACGACAGCCTGCGGTAACCCCATAACGTGTAAAGTAAATTTTTACCATCGGCAACAGGCTGCGAACGGAAACGATGACTACTCCCTCTTCAGTGCGGCGCAACGTGCTGCTGATTGGCACGCCCATACTGATGCTATGCGGCGGCGCGATCTGGTTTTTAACCCATCCAGCGGCCACTAAAGCGCAGCCCCGGGCGGCACCCGCGGCAATACTAGTGACCACGGCGCGCGTTGTCCAACAAACTGTCCCTGTCTACCTGACGGGCATTGGCACGGTTACGGCCAAGGAAAGCGTAACAATCAGGGTGCGCATCGACGGCCAGTTGGACAAGGTTAACTTCGAAGAAGGCCAGGACATCAAAGCGGGAGAGCTGGTCGCGCAACTGGACCCGCGCGTGCAACAAGCCCAGCTTGAACAAGCGCAGGCGCAAAAGGCTAAAGATCAGGCGCAATTGGCGAATGCCGAACTTGATCTGCGCCGCTACGCCGCTTTAATGAAGGCCGACGCCACCACGCGTCAAATATACGACGCCCAACGCGCGCTGGTGGCGCAATCCAAAGCCGCCGCCCAATCCGACGATGCGCAAATCAGCTACGCTGCCACACAATTAAGTTTCACCCGCATCACAGCGCCCATTAGCGGCCGCGCGGGCGCGCGTTTGGTCGATCCGGGCAATATCGTGCATGCAAGCGATGCCAACGGATTGGTCGTCATTAATCAAATCGATCCCATCACCGTTGTATTCACCCTGCCCGAAGAATCGTTCCAGGCCATCAACAACGCGCTGCACGCCAGCGCCAAGCCGTTGACCGTGGTCGCCTATGCGCGCAACAGCAACGAGCCGCTGGGCGAAGGCAGCCTGATTTTACTGAACAACCAAATCGACACCAGCACCGGGACAGTGCAACTCAAGGGAATTTTCCCCAACCCCCGGCACACGCTGTGGCCAGGCCAATATGTCAATGCCAAGTTGATCCTGGGCCAACGCGCACAGGCCCTGACCGTGCCGGCAGCCGTGGTTCAACGCGGTCCCGATGGCCCCTACGCGTATGTCGTGGACGCCACCGACACCGCGCGAATAGCGCCTATCGACGTTGGCACGATCCAGGACGGAACAGCCATCATAAACAAAGGATTAAAAGCGGGGGAACGCGTTGTGCTTGACGGCCAGTACAAGCTTAAGCCGGGCCTGAAAATTATCGACTCCGCCACGCAACCCGCAATCGCGCCCGCCGCACCAGGCTCTTCGCGCAAGGCAAGCGCGTCGTGAACATCTCCGCCACCTTTATCAAGCGCCCCATTGGGACTTCGCTGCTCGCGCTGGCGCTTCTTCTGGTGGGCATTGCCGCCTGGCCGCTGATGCCGGTCGCCCCGCTGCCGCAAGTTGATTTCCCAACAATCCAGGTAACCGCCAGACT
>JBDTGB010000124.1:0-6063 GCA_039937635.1 Burkholderiaceae bacterium
CGAGTAACCCCAACGCCCAGGCCGGGGAAGATGTCACCGCGCCGATGGCGCGCCCGCTTGCTTGGGCCACAATATCCACATTTTCCCGCGTTGCTTCATGCGGCCGGCCAGGGCCCCGGCCTCGTCGCCCGAGCCCCAGTAAAAGTCGGCGCGCGCCGCTCCGCGAATGGCCGCGCCGGTATCCTGCGCAAACACCAGGCGGTTCAATGGCTGAGCTGATGCGGGATACTGCGTGGACAAGAAAACCGGCGCGCCCAACGGCACGAACGACGTATCGACCGCCACCGATCTTTGACCGATAAGCGGAATGCCATACGCGCCGCTGGGTCCCAGTTCGGGATCCACAATCGGTTCCTCGCGGAAAAACACCATCGCGGTATTCACGTTCAAGAGCTCCTGCACGCGCGCCGGATGTGCCTTGGCCCAGGCCTTGATATTTTGCATGGACGCTTTGGCCAAAGGTATTTCGCCCTTGTCGGCCAGCCATTTGCCTATCGATGTATACGGCCGGCCATTATGGTCGGCGTACGCCAGACGTATCGTTGCGCCATCGGGCAATAGGGCGCGCCCGGAACCCTGGATTTGCAGGAAGAAGGCTTCGACCGGGTCGTTGACCCACACAATAACCGGCGGTTGTTTAGCCGAACCGGCAATATCAGCGCGGGTATCGTAGGGTACGACGTGATTGCCAACCAATTTTCCGCGCACGCGCTTACCCGTAAGCTCGGGATAAACCGAGCCTAGATCGACGGTCAGCAAATCGGCCGGTGCGGCGTACATGGGCCATTGGTAGTTCCCGCCGCGCGAGCGCGAAGCATGCACCGTCGGCTCATAGTAACCAGTGATCATGTTCTCGGCCGGATGACCCTTGGCGTCGAGCATATGCCAGGGCTGAAGATGCGCCTGCAAAAACTGACGGACAGCGGCAAAGCCAGGCGCCCCAGCGGAAATTCCCGCATTGACCGCTGCCGCGCACACGGGCTGCCAGGCACGCGGCGTTGCGCGGGCGGGAATGGCCAGCGATCCCGATATCGGACGCATCAGCCCCTTGCAGTTGTTGATGAACGCTTTCCAGACATGGCTTAAATCATCTGTCTGCCAGCCCGGCAAAGCAGCCCAGGACGAGGCTTGAAATCGTCCCGCCAACGCACGCGGCGGGGTATCGCGCATTGTTTCAAGCGGCGGTACGCGCAAGGGTTGTTCAGCGATGTTGACAGCGGCTTGAGACGGCGCGGTCCCCTGCTTTTGTTCAAGTTTGACGGGACTGGTGGAGCAAGCCGCCAGAATAACCAGCAGCAAGGAAGAAAACAGAATTCTTTTCATAAAATCCGGCAAAAATTCACTGATTAATGCAAAGTGCGCGGCATCGCCAGAACAAATTCGCCGATGGGGACGTCGAACGGCACGCCATCTTCCCCAACGCAATGGTATGAGCCTTGCATCGTACCCACAGGGGTCGGTAGAGGACACCCGCTGGTGTATTCGAATGTTTCGCCTGGCCCAAGTAAAGGCTGCTGTCCTACAACGCCCAGTCCGCGCACTTCCTGCACGCGCTGCTGACCGTCGGTAATGATCCAGTGACGGCTAATCACCTGCGCCGGATGTTTGCCGCTATTCGTAATGCGCACAGTGTACGCGAAGATAAATTGCTGCTCATCGGGCTGGGATTGATCCGGCAGGTATTGCGGCGTAACAGTAACGATCATATCGTAAGGTTTCACAGGTCGGTTCCGTAGTCAGACTATAATGGAGGCACGTTACATCCGATTTTATTCTTGAACCACGGATCCGTTTTTACGTTCATGTCCACTGCTCCCAATACCCGCATTGCCGCCAGTATATTGGCCGCCGATTTTGCACGGCTGGGCGAAGAAGTTCAACAGGTCGTTGCGGCAGGCGCCGACTGGATACACTTCGACGTCATGGACAACCACTTTGTTCCCAATTTAACGGTAGGCCCCATGGTGTGCGAGGCGCTGCGACCCCACACTGAAGCGCCCATCGACGTGCATCTTATGGTTGAGCCGGTCGAAGCGCTGATTCCGCGCTTTGCCAAAGCCGGCGCCAATATCATTTCGTTCCACCCCGAGACTGTATCCCACCCTGACCGGACATTGACCCTGATCCGGGAACACGGCTGCAAAGCCGGCATGGTGTTCAAGCCCGCCACACCGCTGGACTGGATGGATTACCTTATGGATAAGCTGGATGTCGTGCTGATCATGTCGGTGAATCCCGGCTTCGGCGGCCAGCCCTTTATTCCGGGCACGCTAAAGAAACTGGCGCAGGCGCGTAAAAAAATCGACGCATGGCAAACCAATGGCGGCCAGCCGATTCTGCTGGAAGTCGACGGCGGGATAAGGGTGAGCAACATCGCCGGCGTTCGAGCCGCCGGCGCCGATACCTTTGTGGCCGGATCAGCGATTTTCGGACGCCCCGATTACAAAGCGGTTATTGACGCCATGCGGGCCGAAATCATCAAAGGCGAGGCTGTCAAAAGCGAAACGCCCTCCGTTCAATAACAGGATTCTCATGCCGTTTTCCGCTGTATTGTTTGACCTGGACGGCACCCTGCTGGACACCATTGCCGATATCGCCGACGCGACCAACGCCATGCTGGTCGATCTGAAAAAGTCGCCCGTATCCGAGGCAATCATACGAAGCTATGTTGGCAAAGGCACCGAAAACCTGATTGCCCGCGTCCTGTCGGACCATCACGATGGAATCGGTTGCAAGCCAGACGAAATCGAGCGCGGGATGGTCTTGTTCAGCCGTCATTACGGCCGGCTCAATGGCAATAAAACTATTTTGTATCCGGGCGCGCTCAAAGGTCTGAAAGATTTCAAAAAACAAGGGGCGAAATTGGCGATCGTCACCAACAAGTCGACCGAATTCACGCCCCCGCTGCTGGCGCGCATGGGAATCGATCATTTCTTCGAGCACGTTATTTGCGGCGATACATGCACCGAAAGAAAGCCCCATCCGATGTCCATGCTGCACGCCTGCGAACTATTGCAGGTCAAACCGGCCAACACACTGGCCATTGGCGACTCGATCAACGACGCAAGGGCGGCACAAGCCGCTAAAATCAAAGTTTTGGCTGTTCCATATGGCTACAACGAAGGAGTCGACGTGCGAACTCTTGAAGTCGATGATATAGTTACGTCCATTGAAGCCGCAGCCCAGTGGGCGGCGCAACACTAAAACAATGCACTAACACACACCATGTCAACTACCCTCTATTGTCACGCTACGCGCCGCGCCATCTGGCGCTGGTGGCGCTTGTGTCCCGGGTAGCGGCAATCCCTCTTCCGGCGCCAAAGACCCTGTCTTGCCGCGCCGCCAGTATTGCCAGCAAGGCAAAGCCCGGAACCTAAAAATGGCCGGGCTTTTTTGATTCCTGTCCGACCCGTACACAGAACACAACAACACACAACAAAACAGAGACCTCTTTATGACAGAAATCGAATTTAACGCCCTTGCAGCCCAGGGTTTCAATCGAATTCCCCTGATTGCCGAAACCTTTGCCGACCTGGACACGCCGCTGGCCATCTACCTGAAGCTGGCCCACAGCGGTCCCGAAGGGGGGCGCAACACCTGCCTGCTTGAATCCGTCGTAGGCGGCGAGCGTTTCGGGCGCTATTCGTTTATTGGGCTGCCGGCCAAAACCGTTATCCGCTCGATGGGAACGATGACCGAAATCGTGCACCAGGGGCAGGTCATTGAAACGCACGAGGGCGATCCGCTGAATTTCATCGAAGCCTATCAACAGCGCTACAAGGTGGCGATACCGCCTGGCATGCCACGTTTTGCGGGTGGGCTGGCCGGCTACTTCGGCTACGACACAGTGCGCCACATTGAACCGCGCCTTGGTCCCGCCACCAAGCCGTTTCCAGAAGGCCAGGAAGCGGGCACGCCCGACATCATGCTGTTGCAGATCGACGAACTGGTGATTGTCGATAACCTGGCTGGCCGCACGTACCTGGTGGTGTATGCCGACCCGCAACAATCGGAAAGTTACGCGCGGGCCAAGCGCCGCCTGCGGGAACTGCGCGAAAAACTGCGCACGCCCGTGGTCATACCGTACGCCTACGCCAGCATGCAAACCGCCAGCCAGCGCAATTTCAAAAAAGAAGACTACATTGCCGCCGTGTTGAAGGCCAAGGAATACATTGCCGCCGGCGACCTGATGCAGGTTCAGATCGGCCAGGTCATCACCAAGCCCTTCCGCGATTCACCGTTGTCGCTTTATCGGTCGTTGCGCTCTTTAAACCCGTCGCCGTACATGTATTACTGGGATTTCGACGACTTTCAAGTGGTGGGTTCCTCGCCCGAAACCCTGGTGCGCCAGGAAATCGTCACAGAAGGCGATCACAAAAAATCGGTTATAACCATTCGCCCCCTGGCGGGAACCCGCAAACGGGGCGCCACTCCCGAGCAAGATGCCGAACTGGCCAAAGAATTGCTGGCCGACCCCAAAGAGCGCGCCGAACACGTCATGCTGATCGACCTGGCGCGCAACGACGTGGGGCGCGTGGCGGAAATCGGATCGGTCAACGTCACGGACACCATGAACATCGAGCGCTATTCTCACGTCATGCATCTGGTGTCGAATGTTACCGGCGTACTGCATCAGGGCATGAGCAATATGGACGTCCTGCGCGCGACTTTCCCAGCGGGCACACTGACGGGGGCGCCGAAAGTGCGCGCGATGGAAATCATCGACGAACTTGAACCTGTGCGGCGCGGCATATATGGCGGAGCGGCCGGCTATCTGAGTTACGGTGGGGAAATGGACGTCGCCATTGCGATTCGCACCGGCATCGTCAAAGACGGCATGTTGTACGTTCAGGCGGCGGCTGGAATTGTGGCCGATTCAGACCCCGAAAAGGAATGGCTGGAAACTGAAGCCAAAGCGCGCGCAGTGCTGCGCGCCGCCGAACAGGTTCAGTTTGGTCTGGATGAGCCCATTTAAACCATTGAGGCATTGCCTCAAAGGAGAATAAGATGCTATTAATGCTTGATAACTATGATTCTTTTACCTACAACCTGGTTCAATATTTTGGCGAACTAGGCGAAGACGTCAAGGTGCTGCGCAACGACCAGGTCACTGTGGCCGAGATTGCGGCCATGAATCCAAGCCGGATCTGCATCTCGCCCGGACCGTGCTCCCCAGCTGAAGCGGGCATATCCATTGAGCTTATCCAGTACTTTGCCGGTAAAGTGCCTATCTTGGGCGTGTGTCTGGGCCATCAGGCCATTGGCGCGGCTTACGGGGGAAAAATTGTGCGCGCCCATCAGCTCATGCATGGCAAGACCTCGCCGGTCAGTCACTCCGGCACGGACGTTTTCAAGGGCTTGCCCTCGCCCTACACCGTGACCCGCTACCATTCCCTGGCGATCGAACGGGAATCGCTGCCGGATTGCCTGGAAATCACCGCCGAAACCCAGGACAAGGAAATTATGGGCGTATGTCATAAAACCCTGCCGGTGTATGGCGTTCAGTTTCATCCCGAGTCGATTCTTACTGAACATGGCCATACCTTATTACGCAATTTCCTCTCGCTTTAATGGACGATCTTTCAATGACGAACAAAAATACTTCCAGCGCGACCATCACTCCCACTGAAGCCTTGGTGCGCTGCATCGAACACCGCGAAATCTTCCACGACGAAATGCTTCACCTGACTCGCATGCTGATGCGCGGCGAAATGTCACCGCAAATCGCCAGCGCCCTGCTTATGGGTTTGCGTGTCAAAAAGGAAACCATTGGGGAAATTACGGCAGCGGCCCAGGTCATGCGCGAATTCGCGCTGCCGGTTCATACGCCCCACCCCGAACACCTGCTGGATATGTGCGGCACAGGCGGCGACGGATCCAACACATTCAATATCTCCACAGCGGCTATGTTCGTGGTTGCCGCCGCCGGGGTAAAAATAGCCAAACATGGCAACCGAAGCGCATCGTCATCCTCGGGCAGCGCCGACGTGCTGGAATCGCTGGGCGCCAATTTGGCGCTAAACCCGGAACAAGTGGCGCAAAGCATTGAACAAACAGGCATCG
>JBDTGB010000125.1:0-5720 GCA_039937635.1 Burkholderiaceae bacterium
AGGCCTTGGGGATGTCGTTATGACGCGGGTTGGCTTTTCGCGCGTGGCGATCGTGGTTGGCGCCGTGGCGCTGCTTGAAGTGGCCAGCCGTTCGGCATGGATAAATCCCGTTTCTTTTATTCCGCCGTCGCAGATGGCGTTAGGCGCGTGGGGGATTCTGTTTTCGGGCGAATACCGTGCAGACATTCTTCTTACGCTTGGCGCGGCGGGGCTGGCGGTGCTGTTGTCAGTGTCGGTTGGATTTGTGGGCGGCGTTGCCCTTTTTAAATTCCCGCGAGTGCGCAGGGTGCTTGATCCCTTGCTTTTGTCTTATTATGCCGTTCCCATTTTTATTTTTTACCCGATGTTAATCGTGCTCCTTGGACTGAATCGCTGGCCCATTATCGCGATTGGTTTCCTGTTTGCTGTGGTCGCCATGGCGGTCAGCACGTTAAATGGACTGGAGCGGGTGCCAGTGGTGCTATTGCGAACCGCCCGGCTTTTGCACCTTGGCCGTGTCGATGAAATTCGCTTGATTACCTTGCCGGCCAGTCTGCCGTTTGTGTTTACGGGGATCAAGCTATCAGTTGTCTATTCGTTTATTGCCGTTATCGCCGGCGAGTTCGTGCTTTCGGGCTCCGGCTTTGGTTATCAAATAGCGTTTGCGTACAACAATTTCGATAATTCAACGATGTACGGATTGATGCTATTGCTTTTGGTGTTCGTGGGGTCGCTTAACTTGATTCTTTATAGCGTCGAGCAGCGCTTGTATCAGCGGCGCGTGTTGAAGGAATAGGGATGGACAGACTATCGTCGCGCGAACGTATTATCTGGAGAAGGTTCCTTGGACAACAATGGACCGATGGCGTGGTTCTGATTGCTGTTATCGTGGTCGGATGGCAACTGGCCAGTTGGTTGTTCGGCGCCTTGGTGCTGCCATCGCCAGCGAAAACGGTGTCCCAGTTGCTGCTGGAAATACGGGACCCCGATTTTCCGGCCAACCTGATGGCGACGGTTAACGCTTTTGTATCCGCTTTGCTGATTACGGTGATTGGGGGCATTGTCATCGGGCTTGGACTGGGCGCGCGCCGGTTTGCGGGCGACGTCATGGAACCAATTCTTATCGCGCTTTATTCGATTCCCAAGATTGTGTTGTACCCGGTCGTGCTATTGATATTCGGCCTGGGCATTTCGGCAAAAGTGGCCTTTGGCGTGATGCACGGCATTATTCCCATCGTAATTTTTACGATGACGGCCGTGCGTAATATTCCTCCGGTTTATATGCGGTCATCCCGCGCCTATCGGCTCACGCCATTACAAACCGCGTTTCATGTCCTGATTCCCGCCGCCGTGCCGGAAATTGTTGCTGGCCTGCGAATTGGGTTTTCGCTAACCCTTCTGGGCACCTTGCTGGGCGAAATGTTTGCATCTCAGCTTGGCATCGGTCATATGCTGATACGCGCGATCGATCGCAACGAGGCGCCGACGATCATGGCGCTGGCCTTGATGTTGTTTACCTTCGCCACGCTGGTTAGCGTCGGGTTGCTTCGATGGGATCGGCATCTGCGCCGTGGAGCGTGAACGCGGCGGCAAGCCCGCGGGCCGCGATCATTCCTCGATTTGATCGGGCAACTTCAATTGGCCGGTATGAAAGTCGTATTCATATACTTCCCCGTAACGGCCCCATTCAATCGCTATTTCCAGGATACGTTTGGCTTCATCGGCCTCCAGGAACTGCTCCAGCAGCTTGATGAAAGGTTCTTCGGATAGTGTGCCGGTGGGCTCGTTTTCCAGTTGCTGGCGGATTTGCGCGGCTAAAGGCACATGCGTCAATAGTTGTTGCCCAAAGATTTCTTGCCTGAGCGTTTGTTCGGCCTCGGCGTATCGCCGTCCGAGCGGGGTCAATGTGATGTCGCCTTTGTCGACGTGCGCGAGGCCGAGCAGGCCAAGGGCTTCGTAAGTTGGGAATAACTCTTCATCGGCCAGTTCGGCTTCTTCCGCAAGTTGCGGCAGGTCGGCGCGGCCGTTGAATGGTTCGCCCGCCAGCAAGTCGAGAATGCCTCCGATGTGGCTGACGTCCGTATTGGGCAGATGATAGCCCGGATGCAGAGAGGAGACGGCGCCTGTGGCCGCTTCCTGCGCGACGCGCATGGTCATCAGCCCGTATACTTTATCGATCAGCGCGCGAACGTCGGGCCCGTCGACAGTGCGTGGCCGTGACAGATCGATCCTGACTTCGTTGCGAATTCGCCCTGGTCCGCTCGATAAAATAATGATGCGGTCCGCCATCATGACAGCCTCTTCAATATTGTGCGACACGATCAGCATGCCCTTGGTCGGGATTCGCTTGCTGTCCCAGAGTTCAAGAATATCGTCGCGCAATGTCTCGCCTGTCAGGACGTCGAGTGCGGAAAAGGCCTCGTCCATCAGCAATACGTCCGGGTTGGTCACCAAGGCCCGGGCAATGCCGACCCGCTGGCGCATGCCGCCTGATAGTTCGCGCGGCAAAGCGCCACCGAAGCCCGCCAACCCGATTAGCTCGAGCATGGCGTCTGCCTGTTTTCTTCGCTCGTCGGCCGCCACTCCTTGCGCTTCAAGGCCCAATTCAACGTTTTGTTGCACGGTTAACCATGGAAATAGCGCAAAGGATTGGAACACCATCGCAATGCCTGATGCGGGGCCGTAGACGTTTTTTCCGCGATACTTCACCGTGCCCGCGTCGGCGGGCAGCAATCCCGCCATGATGCGCAGCAGGGTGGACTTGCCCGAACCCGACTTGCCAAGCAGCGCCACGATTTCGCCTTCAGCCAGTGAAAAGTCGACGTCGTCCAGAACCAGGCGCGGGCCCCCGTCGGCGCTGCGGAACGATTTGGCGACGCGGTGGAGATCCATCAGTACGTTTGCTCTCATGGTTTTCCTTAGCGGGTGCGATCTTCGGCCAGCGTATACAGTTTGCGCCAGAAGAAACGGTTCAACAGCATGACGAACAGGCTCATCACGCCGATTCCAAGGGCGATGCGCGGAAAATCGCCCGCGTCGGTCATTTGCTTGATGTAGCTTCCCAAGCCATCGGCCACCAGTGTCGTTTTACCCCAGGTGACGTATTCGGCCACGATACTCGCGTTCCAGCAGCCGCCGCTGGCCGTGATAGCGCCGGTGATGTAGCTTGGGAAAACGGCCGGGAGATACACCCGCTTCCATTTTAGCCACCCTTTGAGACCCAGATTATCCGTCGCAAGGCGCAGATCGGTCGGGATCATCGAGGCGCCCGCAACGACATTAAACAAGATGTACCACTGAGTGCCAAACACCATTAAAGGGCTTAACCAGATATTGGCGTTCAGTTTGTAGGTTACAAGCAGGTACACGACCAGCGGAAACATTAGATTGACCGGAAAGGCCGCCAGAAACTGCGCTGCGGCTTGCACTTGTTGGGAATATTGGGGGCGCAGACCGATCCAGATGGCAACGGGCACCCAGATAATGGAGACCAATCCAATCAAAAGCAAAACTCGCAATAAGGTAATGACGCCCAATCCTGCGACATGAATGGCCTCGCCCCAGCCGACGTCGCCGTGCACAAAAACCCCCAGACGATAGGTAGCTGTTAGCGCCGCCACTATTATTATGATGTTCCACGCGCGCGCCAATAGTGGGCCATAGGTGCGCAGGCGGGTTGCTTCCGCAGTATTTTCGCGGCGGCCGCCGAACCATCCCAGCGCTAATCGGGATATGGCCCAGAAACGATCGAACGAGGCGTGAACGAAGTGGCTGCGTCGTCCCCAATCGAGCAGCCACGAGTGTTGCGCCGTGTCTCCCTGGGATTCTTCGAAGCGAAACTTGTCGGCCCAGGCGAGTAGCGGCCGGAAAAAGAGCTGGTCATACAATATGATGCCAGCCAGCATGGCGCCGATCGCCCAGAAAATCGCGTGCGTGTTTTCTTGTTCGATGGCCACGGCGATGTAAGCGCCAATACCCGGCAATTTAATGTCCCGCCCCGCCACTGAGATGGCCTCGGCGGCGACAAGGAAAAACCAGCCGCCGGACATTGACATCATCATGTTCCATAGCAGCCCCGGCATGGCAAACGGAAGGTCCAGCCGCCAAAAGCGCTGCCAGCCATTCAGGCGAAACACATTCGCGGCTTCATTGAGTTCGGCCGGTACGGTGCGCATCGACTGATACAGGCTGAACGTCATGTTCCACGCCTGCGAGGTGAAAATCGCGAAAATGGCCGCGCATTCGACGCCAAGCAAGTTGCCGGGAAATAACGCCATGAAGGGCACAATTGCAATCGCCTGGAATCCCAGAATCGGGACCGACTGCAGAATGTCCAACAGGGGAATCATGACCTTTTCCGCCGCGCGGTACTTGGCCGCAATGGCGGCGAATACGAAGCTGAATAGCAAAGAGAAGGCAAGCGCCGTGAACATACGCAGAATGGTGCGCAATAGGTAATACGGCAGATAAACGGGATCCAAAAAAATCGGTATTTGGTCGCCGACTGAAAATGGCCGGCTGACTTGCGTGGCGCCGAAAGCCAGAGCTGCCAATATTGCCAGCACCAGTGGCAACAGCGCCCAGTCCCAGCGGTTGGGCGAAGGAGGGCGCGACGTGCGCTTGGGGCGACGTGGATTAAATAGCTCAAACACCGATGAGCTCCGTTTAGTGGTGAGGCGCCATCATAATCTCTGGCCTGTACGGATTCAAACGAGCGTTCGAAGTCCGTAGGCGGGAGAATACGCGCCTTTTGGCGTGGGGGTACAGAAGTTTTGTATAGAACCCGCCCGCGCGGTGGTTTGGAGCTCTGGTGTTTTACTTATTTTTCTTTGTTGGCAGGTTGATCGCCGGAAAAATTTTGATGACGGCGGAATCGTCCTCGGCTCCGTGGCCGGCGGCCGCCGCCATCAAAAACATTTGATGCGCCGCCGCCGAAAGCGGTAGTGGGAAATGAGCCTGGCGCGCTGAATCAAGGACGATGCCAAGGTCTTTGATGAAGATATTCACGGCGGAATGGGGCGTGTAATCGCCCTCGAGTATGTGAGGGACGCGGTTCTGAAACATCCAGGATGAGCCCGCGCTGTTGCAGATGACCTCGTAAAGCGCCTCGGGGTCTGCGCCTGATCTTATGCCAAGAGCCATCGCTTCAGCCGACGCGGCAATATGCACGCCCGCCAATAACTGGTTGATCATTTTGGCGGTCGATCCCTGTCCCGGCTGATCGCCCAGCCGATACAGGTTGGCGGCGATAGCATCGAATATCGGCTGGCACTGGTCGAAGTCCTGGGGGCTGCCGGATGCCATCACAGATAATTCGCCCGCAGCGGCCTTGATCGCGCCACCCGAAATCGGCGCATCGATATTGCGCAGGCCCATGGCGCGCAGGCGCGCGCTAAGCCGACTGGCATAGTCGGGGGAAACAGTCGAGCTGCGGATAATGACGCCACCTGCTTGCATAGCTGCCGCCGCGCCGTTTTCACCAAATAGAACCGTGTCGGTCTGAGCCGCATCAACCACCAGAACGATTAGCGCGCTGACTTTTTGTGCCAACTCCGCTGGCGTCCGAACGGAGATGCCGCCCAGCTTTGAAAATCGGTCCAGCACGTCGTCGCGGACGTCGCATCCAATTACTGAAAACCCTGCTTTGAGCAACGATGAGGCAACTCCGAAACCCATTGACCCCAAACCTATAACGCCGACCGGCGACTCCGATTCTTTCTTCTTTGCTTGGTTCATTGCTT